>JACNFL010000213.1 GCA_014384685.1 Methanobacteriota archaeon | reverse complement strand
TAATGTTGGAGGCATTACTTGTAGTAGATGAGAAGCCTGCTGGAGAATTAGTACACATCGAGTGGCGAATGACATCAGCTCAACCTGCCGGTTCAGCAACTGAACCAATTTGGTCAACACGTCCTGACTCAATTTCTTCGTCAGAATGGACAACCATCCAACAGGAACTCTATCCTAAATTATTGACGATTTCATATTGTGACTGCGGGATTGATGGGATGGAAATAAGTTGGCGGTCAAGCGATAACTTTGATTCCAATAGCATTCCACAAGTTGAAGGAATTACAGTTGCCAAAGGATTGGTTTCCAATGAGAATTTATGGCTTACTTGTGGTATCGGTTTACTACTATTTGCCGGCGGAATAGAATATTACAGGGTGAAAGCGGCTGAAAAACTTGCCAAAGAATACCTTTGAAATCTCTCAACTAAACCGCATTAGAAGAGAATCCCTGTTTCTTTAGATTCAATCAAAAGAGCCTAGGATTTCATCCAGCATCTTCTTCTCTTCATCATCAATGATGCCATCTTCAAGAGCATCGCGGATTTTACCGCGCTCTTCTTCACTCAGGTTTGCTGCTTCCATCGCACCTTCAATCAATGCCAATTCTGCAGTTGTAACTTTGCCATCATCAACCGCCGCGTTGATTGCCGCTCGCGTAGCAATCCTTGCAGCTTGTCTGGGTGGTATTTCCAAAGCAGACGACAGTAGAGTCAATTCATCGTGCTCATCCTGTGTGAGAACGCCATCCTCGTAGGCTCGATGGTAAGCCTCAAGCAAAAACTTCCCATACTGATCAGGATGCAAAAGGACATCTCTGATTAACCCATAATCAACCACTCTCTTTGAGACTGGATGTGAGAGGCCGAGTGAGAGGCGTATCTCCTTCACTGCCATGTCTTTCAAACCGTGCCCAACCCATGCTAGACCTAGTGCAATAACCCCCGAACCAAGCCACTGCATAGTTGCTGGTGCGAAAAGTGAGCCAGGGTGCATCAGTTGATTGAGTCCAATAACGATTAACAATGAACCCCAAAACATCTCTAGCCAGTCGTTGATATCTCTCTCATCAGCGAGGTCATCTAGTGTCGGCCCGTCCTCTGTCATCGTTTTGACACGGTGCACAGTAGCCCTTCAAACTATCCACATAATCAACCGTAATTTAGGCTGAAGGAAAGGAATCACCTGTTGTCAACAGACGGATTACTTGTGAATTTGTTTAGAGGTTTATACTTCGTATATTTTTTCATAAATTTGATAATTACTTGATGAGAAATGTGAATTTCCATCGCTATCCTCTTGAACCTTGGTTTGTAGACTTGCTCGCATGGCGAAGGAAACGAGTGGTTCTCCCTCTCAATTCGGCTTGCCTAAAAAGATGGTTGAGTTCCTCTCAGACACCTGGGGAATTACCAGTTTCCACCCACCTCAAATAGAATCTTTACCAACAGTACTAGCCGGTGAAAATCTGCTGTTAGCAGCGCCAACTGCAAGTGGGAAAACTCTAGTAGCGCAGTTGGCGATTTTCAAAAAACTGGTTGAAATTGAACCGGGTAGTAGAGCAATTTACATTGTTCCATTGAAGGCTTTAGCAAGTGAAAAAGTAACTGAAATGGAAGAACTTGCGGAACCACTCAATCTAACAGTTGGTATTGGAATTGGTGATAGAAGTTCTGAAAATCGCAAGATTGATGATGCTGACATCATTGTTTGTACATCTGAAAAATTTGATTCGCTACTTCGTAATCGTAATAATTTTCTTGACAAAGTAAGTATAGTGATAGCAGATGAAATCCACCTTGTAAATGATGCAGGAAGAGGCCCAACATTAGAAATCAATCTAGCACGAATAATGCATGAGAAGCCTGATGCACAGATTGTTGCATTATCAGCCACTGTTGGTAATTCTCAGGATGTGGCCGATTGGCTGAAGGCAAAACTAGTTGTTTCAAATTGGCGTCCTGTGCCACTCCGTTACGCTACTTTAGCGGATTTACAAGTTGAAGTGCGAAAAGAAATCTGTGGTCATGCAGAAGATGTTCCTCTTCCACCCCCAAAATTTCTTGAAGGACCTAAATCAAACCAAGTTTGGGCTGTACTCTGTGACACTATCAAGGATGATGGTCAACTATTATGCTTCGTTTCAACAAGAAAATCGGCTCAATCTGTAGCCAAAGATTTAGCGAAAAGAATGAAGGCTAAGGCTACAAAAAATAATGATGAAAAATCCCTGAAAATATGGAAAAAACTTGCAGATAAATCAAGATCAGGTACAGAAGGTTCCCAAACTGGCGACATACTAGCAGATTGCCTAGCCGGAGGAGTTGCCTTTCATCACGCAGGTCTGACATCAAAACAAAGAAAAATGATTGAACAATCTTTCAAACGTGGTGACCTAGTTTGTATTAGTGCAACTCCTACCTTAGCTGCAGGTGTAAATCTACCAGCACGCCGAGTTCTAATCCGTGACCTCCGCCGTTGGGATGGCAATGGCAGTCAACTACTTTCAACAATGGAAGTTCAACAGATGATGGGACGAGCCGGCAGACCCCAGTTTGATAATTATGGAGAAGCGTGGATTCGCTGTAAGAGCGTTCTTGATGCTGATGTGATGTCAGAACTATACTTTGAATCCGAGCCAGAAGATATTGTCTCAAAACTACACTTAGAATCTCCAATGAGAATGCATGTTCTCTCTGCTATTGCAACCGGTGGAAAATACAATCGATTAGCACTTGGTGAATTCTTTAGCCATACTTTCTTGGCTACTGATGTACCATCTGAAAGCCTCGCTGACAACATTGACGGAATTGTTGATTGGCTATGTGGTCATGGCATGGTTGAAAGAATGGGATTAGATGAAAAATTGGCTGCAACTATCGAATCTAATCGCCAGCAAAAAAACAAGGATGAGGTTGAAGAGCTAGACCAAACTGAGATAGAAGAGGATTGGGATGATACCCTACCACCCTGGGCTAGTGCTGCCTCAGCAACTACTGGAGTGAAAATTGATAACAGTCCAGAAAAAGAGCCGCGCCCTAAGAGGAAAGGGGCCGCAGTAATGGGTTTCCAGTCTGCATCAGACATCGTCAGAAGCAACCGATTTGAGCCAGTTTTACCAGAACAAGAGGCTATGACATACAGAGCCACCCCTTTTGGAGAAAGAATTGCGCGACTCTACCTTGACCCGCTTTCAGGTCATGTTCTACAAGTTGGATTGAGAAAAGCATGTGAGATAATTGCAGGTCTTGATGATGAGTTGACACTTTCACCTTACAGCCTACTTCATCTGATATCTACGGTGCCAGATTTCATGGTGCTTTGGCCACGTGTTTCCGAAGGAGAGCGATTACAACGACGGTTACTATCTGGAGAATCTCACGAATTGGTCACCCGTGATTTACTAATGCAAACCAAATTGGATTTAGACCCACTTGTCTATGTCAAGTGTGCTGCGGCGATGGAAGCATGGATTGATGAAATTAGTAATCGAGATATCGAAATGAAATTTGGAGTTGCTCCAGGTGATTTACGTCTAAGAATAGAATTAGCCGATTGGCTTCTTTATGCAGGCAGGGAAATCACTAGATATGATGAGGGTGATGACGAATTACTTGAACAGCCAAGGAAACAATTGATCAGACTTTTAGACGAATTGCGATTACGGATTTCAAACGGATGTAAACCTGATTTACTCGAATTAGTGGCAATTCGTGGTGTCGGTAGAATTAGAGCGCGTAGGTTTGCAAAGATGGGTGTAAGAACAATAGAAGATGTACTTAAGTTGACAGAAAAAGATAGGCAGAGTTTAGCAGACCAGCGTGGATGGAGTCTCCAATTAGTAGATGGAATCGTTGAACAGGCTGCTAAAGTTAGAGGCGCCGCTCGCCGCAGATGATATGACGGGTAGCCGACAGCGGTGGCTTGATGGAAGAGGCGACCCCACCTTGGTTCAGCGCTTGGTCAATCAAATTTGCAGAACCTGTTTCTGAACCAAGACTCGTTGCCGCGATGTTATTACAGAAACGGAAAGATGAACGCTGGTTATTATTGGGACACCCAGCACCTGTATCTGAAAGACACTTGTGGAGTGTATGGCTTGCACTCAGAGAGAGAGTGTTAGCCGAAAAAATGGTTAGCGTATCCTTAGACGGTGAATTTATTCGATTACTTGCTGGAACTCATCAAATGAGCGTAGCGTTCAAGCGGGCTGGAATTCAAAATGGGGATGAAAAAGCCTGGTTGGTTCGATTACCAGAATGGCATGATACGGAAGAAGAAATTATTCTTAATTTGGATGATGGAACGCATAATTCTGATGCTTATGAATTGATGAGTTGGTTAGAAGCTGAATATAATCCTGAACGCCCAGCGCCTTCTGAAGATACAATAAATCGGCTCCAGATAGAGTCTGATTTGAAAAATTCAGGGATAACCATTGAAGAAATGTTAATGATGAAACTTTCACTAACAGATATTGATTAATAATCAATCAATTTAGATGATTAATCCGTTGGGTTCATAGAGCGATGACCTTGCCCCAATAATTGTATGAGCCGCTTTCATGGATACCGATTATGTGCCACCTGTGGATCTGCAAATGCAAACGGGCATTTTCTTGATTTGAATGGTGAGCGATTTTGCCTACCATGCTATGTTTTGAAAGTCAATCCAGAGCATCCTTCAACTGATGAGATGACAGCTGCTAAAGAACTGGCATTAGCCACTTGGAAATGTACAAAATGGAGTCAGGCTGACTACAAATTGCCAAATGGGCCTCATTCGGTTTCTTGAATCAATCTCTGATTCCTTCGCCTGTCACCATGAAGACTGCTTCGCCTTCTGGCAAGTTTGGTGAATCGACTAATCTTCCAATTCTTCGGCCACCTTTTGATTTGCGTAGGTATAGACGGAATGTGCTAGCGTGGCCGACAATATGGCCACCGATTGGCTTTGTTGGGTCACCCCACATTGCATCGGGCTTGGAATGAACCTGGTTAGTAACCAACACTAATGCATTGCTAACATCAGCTAACTGCTTGAGTTCTTTCAAATGCTTGTTCAACTTCTGTTGGCGCTCAGCGAGTTTACCTCG
>JACNFL010000210.1 GCA_014384685.1 Methanobacteriota archaeon | reverse complement strand
TGATGACCCCTCCTTTGGTGCCGATTTCAAAACCTCGCGAAAAATCGTGATAGTGGGACTTTGCGTTATTTTGTTTCTTATGGCGCGACAGATTTTTTCCATTGTTGATCAAATTCAAACTAGGGAATGGGAGAAGGTTTCTGGAACCGTTACGAATGCTGAATGGGACTATGATACAGGAAGCACCGATGGTGACAGTTCTCCTCCAACCGTTGTCACCGTCGCATACACTTACTTAGGTGAAAATTACACAACCTCGACCTACTCATTTGTAAGTTCAGGTTGGGGTGAGGATCCTGAACATTGGCTGGCCATAGAGAGTATTGATATTTATGTCAATCCAGACAACTCTTCCGAAGCCGTATACATGACTGGTTGGTCTGTTATCATGGATGAGGTAATGGAAGCTTTGTTTTTCCTTGGTTTAATTCTTGGATTGTATCTTGTAATCGGAGTTCCAGCATGGATTATCTATACAAAAGTTCGACGGGATAAAGACTGAATCAAACTGTACCCATCTGAAAGCAATCTGCGAATTATGTCTGAATTATTCTGACTCGTTCGGTTGCAATCTGAATGTAATCTTCAGAAATGTCAGTACCAATGTAATTGCGTCTATGTTTAACCGCCATCTTAGGAGTTGTACCAGAGCCACACATCGGGTCAAAAACCAAATCACCTTCATTAGTCCAAGATAAGATGTGATCTTCAGCTAACTTTTCGGGAAAAACCGCTGGGTGCTCAAAGGCGATTTTATCACTCGTTGTTCCATGTAAACCAACAGCGTAATCCCAAATATTTGCGCGCGTTTTGTCATCATTCAATTTTCCTAATGCCTTTTTGTTCACTCCGTCAGACCCTTTGTTAAAAGGCATCATTTCCACACCTTGCCTAACGGTTTGGTCAGTAAGTGGATTGAATGTATTTGGCTTTCCTTTGGTGAATACATGCATAAATTCGTAACAATTTGTATAAGCATTTGAACGCATAAACGGCGTGTTTTTTTTACGATAAATCATGATATCATGTGCATTAAAGCCCAATTCTTGAAAATATAATGCTTGGCGAAAACTTGTGAGCGAACGATTGCCTTTGTGAATTCGGTCTCCTACAACCCAAACTACAACGCCGCCTTCTTTGGTGACGCGGTACAACCCCTTTGCTATTCCTTCAAAATCAAATGAATAGCCTTTGTAATCTCTAAGATTGTCATAGGGTGGGGATGTGACTGTGAGGTCAACCGAGTTTTCATCCATCTTTTCCATGAATTCAACACAGTTCGTTACGACTAGTTGATTCAGTTCCATTCTAACACCAATTAAGGCCTTTCATAGGTGGCGAATGCCATATCAAACGGATTTTTATCATCAGCCCTTCTTGTTTCACGGGTGATTTCTTCCCAGTCATCCCAGTTGATGTAAGGGAACCAAGTGTCACCTCCACCAACTTTTGCTTTTACATGAGTGACTAATAAGCGGTCACAGCGACCTAGCATGGTTGCATAAATTGCACCACCTCCAATAACCCATGCCCAACCATCTATTCCTGCATCTATTGCTGAAACTTCTAGTGCATCTGCGATATCATGAACTATCTCAACACCCTCAACGAACCATTCCATGTCACGAGTGAGTACCACGTTTAGCCTACCAGGTAATGGCCGCCCAATGGCCTCGTAGGTTTTTCTCCCCATTATTATCGGGCAACTCATAGTTGAGCGTTTGAAGTGGGCTAAATCTGCTGGGAGATTCCATGGCATGACACCGTCACGCCCAATTACTCCATCTTCATCCATTGCCACAATCATTCCTAACTTCATCAGTTTCACCTCATACGCTAATCGGGGCAGTAATATGTGGATGGTGATTATAATCCACAATTTCAATATCATCATAAGAAAAATCATCAATTTCAGTACATTCTGGATTGAGTTTCAAACGAGGTAATTCTAGTGGTACTCTTCCTACTTGCTCCCTTGCTTGCTCAAGATGATTTAGGTAAAGGTGTGCATCTCCAATAGTGTGAATGAAATCTCCAGGTTTCAAACCACAAACTTGTGCCATCATGCAAGTCAGCAAACTGTATGAAGAGATGTTGAAAGGTACTCCTAGGAATACGTCCGCACTACGCTGATAAAGTTGGCAAGACAACTCACCATTGGCTACATAGAATTGGAAGAATGCGTGACAAGGCATCAATGCCATATCATCTAATTCACCTACATTCCAAGCTGATACAATGATTCTGCGTGATCCGGGGTTCTCTCGCAGTTGCGCCACTGCTTCCCTTATTTGGTCAACAACTCGGCCATCATTTCCTTCCCAAGCACGCCATTGTTTACCGTATACTGGACCGAGGTCACCATTTTCGTCAGCCCACTCATTCCAAATTCGAACTTTGTTGTCTGTCAAGTAGCGTGTGTTTGTATCGCCTGATAAAAACCAAAGAAGTTCGTGAATGATGCTAGGCCAGTGAACTCGCTTGGTAGTAATAGCGGGAAATCCTCTCCTAAGGTCATATCTTGATTGGTGCCCAAACACAGAAATTGTTCCCGTCCCCGTTCTATCATCCCGCTCTACACCCTCTTGAAGGATGAGTTTGAGTAGATGCTGATACTGGTCCATACTGACGCCGGCATCAAGGGGGGAATTGACGCACTAAGAACAAATCGCTTCACTTTCCCTTTTCACAGGGTTCATGGTGCACCTAGTGCAGCGATAGTTGCGATACTTTGGTTAGTGAATTGCCGGTATAATTTCCCCAGTTCTTCGCGGCGTTTTTCTTCTGGCATCGCCTCTATTTTTGCTACTTTTCCATCATCTAAATTTGCTCCGCCATCATGGCTAGCCCATTCATTCCAAGTTATTGGGCTAGCAAACTTTAGTTCAGTACGTTTCCAAGTTCGAGGTAGAAAAGGTTCACCTGGTGCTAGGATTTCTCTTGCCCCATTTATCCCACAAAAAACGATTGGAGTATCAGGAAAAGCTGCAGCAATCCTAGCAATCCCTGTTTTCCCTCTGCTGAGATATGGCGGCGAGGTATTCCTTGAGCGAGTTCCTTCGGGGAATATTCCGAGTGGTAACCCTGCACCTAGCACATCAGCGGCACGAGCGATTGCATCATCACCACCCTTCTGTCGATCAGTTTCAACTTGACCTGTAGCAAGCATCAATTGTCTCCAACCAAGTTTGTTGAAGTGTTCATCTTTTGCCAAATAAAACAATTTTCTTCTTGAACTAAAAATTGCCAGAACTGGATCAAGGTGTGACAAGTGATTAGCGGCAACTATCAATGGACCTGTTCTGGGTATGTGCTCCATCCCTGAAATCTTTAATCTAGTGATGATATTGATGAAAGGAACAGCGAAATTTAACAGGCCACTGTAAAGAGGTGTTGAGGGTAAAGGTCGATTTGCTGGTTCTACCTCAGTGAGTTTAGCCAAACGAGCGCGCCCCTCATCGCTCAAATCACCCATATCCAACTCGGTTAGGTCGGGGGTTTTCATGGTTATTGGGCCAAGAGGTCTGACCGCGCTGTTCTTGAAAGGGTGGCGGGTGGGGCGATACATGCTCACAAGGCGGATAGTGGCACTCACTTTGTTTGGGCTACTCATACTCCCTCTTTGTGCACCTGTTGCTGCAGAATGGGAAGAAGATACTTGGCTCACTACAATAATTGGTCCTGAAAGGCTGGGGCTCGGTGATGAATTTGGTTGCCACGGCATGGCCGGTAGTGAGACATCAGTTTACGAGTTAGAAATTTCTGAGTGCAGGGATTATCTCACAGAGCGAATAAATGCTTCAAAATGGGGGGCCAACCCAATTTCATTGGGGCTAGATTCTGATAGATTAAATGAGATTGATTCAGAAACGATTGCCGCTGCAGGTTTTGCAATTGTAGACCAGCAAATTATTCCACTCAATTCAGAAATTAAAAATTTATCATATAATGGCGGTTCACTGGAAAAGGATAGGCAAACAATTGATCACTTTCAAGCATTAATTCAAGATGAAGAACCTTTGATTAATTTTTATTGGCATGCTCGTGACCACGATGTAATAGTACGACCTAATTCTGAATTAGTTTCATCTATAGAATCAACAACTGCATGGTTTACTACATGGGGTGAGCACGCATCTTATCAAGCCATGAAAAGCGAATTCTCATTAGATAATTCATCGTCTGATTCATGGCTGGTGGCATTTGAAAGTGATTCACAATCAAGTAATGATGTCTTTTGGGATGTTCCAATAACAAATAAATTCTCAAACATCAATGCCGATGTAGTTTCAGTGAATTATGGCGATATCTCGTTAGATGAATTAGAAATCGATTCACCTCATTTACAAACGGGGTGGCGTCAAGAAAATAATAGTCTAATTTTGACTTTGATGCCGGGGCAACAAGTTAGAATTAATTTTGATACATCAGCAAATAATGATTCCACTCAACAAACCTGTGAACGTTTCAATTGTCATAAAGTTGCCATCACAGTTGCAGGGATTCACACTAACGATTTGTTCGATTGGTCTCGACGTTGGGATGATACACCAATGCGATTCACTTGGCTAGTTGAGCCACGCGAAGTTTCTCAATATAATTGGATACTACCTGCTTTCGCTGTAATTGTGGCACTCAGCGCTCCTGTTGCGATCATCTGGTTAGTGAAAAATGACCGTCGTGCCCAACAAGCAATAGCAGTCTTGGATACATTAGATAATCTGAAATTTGAAGAAGAATGAAGTCAATGATAATAATCATGTTTTCAAGTTAAGATATCTTCATTTCAATTCTGTTCTAGTTATCTCAGCACCTAATCTCCTAAGACGAGTTACAATATCGTCTAAATCTGAGTAATAGTTATCCGGTGATTGAATACCTTGAATTCTACCATCTAGCAAAGCTTCACAAGCAACCAAAAATGGGATTCCGGTTGCTACCGCCATTGATGGCCATATCCTATCCTTTGATTCATCAATCCCGGGGATATCAAACTCCCAATGTACTACTGGTCCATTGTTTTGGGTGATGGTGATGTCCATGTAAGTAAACTCTAACCTGTTAGTGTTGTAAACCCATTGTTGTACAAGTTCTTGTTCATCCAATGCTCCGCT
>JACNFL010000208.1 GCA_014384685.1 Methanobacteriota archaeon | reverse complement strand
TAATAACAAAACTGTTATTATTGAAAACCAACTTACGCAAACCGACCACGACCAATTAGTCAACACCTGTATCAGTCAAAGCGATATTTACTCCAACCCCACTAACACCTAGATCCCATGCTCCGGCTGGATAAAATGTAGAATTCCTCGCCTTCACCGCTTGAGTCTGAACATCACCATAGAATGTTACAACCCCATAACGCTCAACCATTACCACTCCATCTAGTTGAGCCAACGCCCATACATCAGAAGCATTGACTGTACCGATAAGTAAGGCGTCAACCGAGTGTAATAGTTGGTTTACAGTATGCCCAAGTGCCTGAACTCTTGCTTCGTCAATTGAAGTAGGTGTGTGGTCGTACGAGAGCCCCACATTTACTGGGCCTGTCGCGATTTCAAGGGAATCATGTATACCATTTCGATTTGAGTCAAGAGTTGTGTGTTCCCACCATGGTAATTCCCCAAACATTGGCATCGCTATTTGAGTAGGTATTTCCGAGGTCTGATCTGTTGTGAGAATCTGAGCCGAATAACTGGTCTCAAGGGGGGATTGACCAGCCGGTTGAATTGAGCCAATAAGAGGTAAAACCATCACCAATACGAGAAGGTATGCGCACGGGCGTGTTCGGTTCACAGTGGTCCGACACAGGAAGTGCATGAAAACCCCACGATGCCAAGATTACAAACAAATCAAAATTAAGAGCCAAAATACCTAATCATTATGGTTAGATTTTTTATGGGGAATATTTGATATGGATTACATTATGTGGTTAAAATGAGTCAAAGCCATAATGGTTTAATTGTGATTTAAAAAAATGAGTTGTTTTGTATGTCAACAAATAAGAAAGGAAGCAATTTATTACTAATCCTAGTTTGTTTCTCGATGATTACCATTTCATGGTCTGAGATGATGAATTTTGAACAAAACTCTTCAGATAATATTTCTCCTGAATTAGAACAAGAATCACCACGCATGGATACTAATGTAGGGTCGGTGATTTCATTCAACACTACTTGGACTGCCGCTAACTCACCATACTATTTGGTTGGACCTTGGACTATCGCACCAGGAGTAAGGATTACCATTGACCCAGGGGTGCAAGTGTTTGCAAATACCACTAACTCCTCAATACGTGTTCATGGAGAGTTACATTCTCTAGGAACTACTGCCAATCCAGTCTTTTTCGGAGTCAACCCATCTATCGGTTGGACAACAACTTCAGGATACTGGAATGGAATAAAAGGGCAGACCCCAAATCAAGGAAGCGAATCATTACTCATGAGGAATACAACCATTTCTGGACCAACTTGTTATTGGTATACACCAGGACAATCCTCTACCGGAAATTCATACATACTTGACTTGCGTTATTTCTTTAGAACCAATGCTGATATCATAATTGATAACACAACCATCAAAAATGGCAAAGATTTCATCGCCACAACACATTCTAGTAATTTTAATGACTATACCATAACCAATCTAACATTTGACAATATTTCACACATAAATTTCGAATCCGGCTCCAACTGGGGTTGGAATCCTCGTACTAGCCATTGGAGAGATCAGGTGACGGTGATTCGTAGTTCAGTGTATCTTGATAATGCCATATATTTCTCAACAACTAATAATTATGGACACAATTACACATCAGTATTCAATGGATGGAAGTACATTCAAAGTGATGTAGTCATACGTGGATCATCTATTTGGTATCAACCTTCAACAACACATCCCGCATGGATTGGAGGCACATTTACCGATTCAAGTTTGAAACTACGAGGAGAGAGTGGATGGACGGGACAGCTCATACTAAGAAATTCTACATTCAATTCTACAGGTTCACCATCAAGTACGACTTGGCAGTACTCACAATATGCTAGCCAAAGAGGGAGCGCATATATCATCGCAGATTCAGGTTCATATGGAAAATGGACTGTGGCTAACAACTCGTTTGACACAACCAACGGTTGGACTGGGATTGATTACAGTTACCAGAATAACCGCATGTCTGCCCCATACAACTGGTGGGGGAGTAACAATCGTACAACCATTGATGGCCTAATTGAAGACATCAATGACAACAACGGCGGTAATTGGGTTAACTATTGTCCATTCTATACATCATCTGCAATGAATACCCTAACTACTAACTGTACGCGGACAAGAGTAGATTTCACGAGCCCTGCGAATGGAAGTTCTCAGGTGGGGTACAACCTAACAATCAACTATACACACCTAATGGTCTCAATCGGAGACTGGTACCTAGATAACAACTCATTAGAGACATTCAATATATCAAACAACTCAATCACTCTGACTGGATTAACAATGGGTTGGCATCAACTCTGTGCTCAGGTCTCAGGGGTTGGAAATCAGCAAGGTAACTATTGTATCTCATTCCAGATGACACCTTACTTCCCAGATGTTGATATTTCATGGCCTACCGCCAGCCATGCAATCCCTACAACTCAAACAAGTGAGATGATTTACTATAATTCTTCAAACATAACCTCAGGATATTGGACCTTAGATGGAATCAATATTGGCCCCCTAAATATCAATGGAGCAAGCGCCCAAATTACTGGGTTACAATATGGAAATAACTCAATTTGTGTTGTTGGTTTAGGATTGAGCAATTTAGTTGATTCTGCTTGCATTAATATTTGGAGAAATTACCCACCAGTAGTTGTCGTCATCAATAATCCAGCAGATGGGTCAACCATTTACGGACAGGACGCTGTTGTCAACTACTCTACGGCAAATGTCACATCAGCAACTTGGTTGCTTGATGGAATAGATGTTGGTACACTTCAATTGAGCCAATCCTCCCGTACATTCCCCGCATTGTCTTGGGGACCTCATACAATATGCATCACACCATTTGGACTGGATGGACAACACCCCGATGTATGTATTAACTTCACAATCGTTGCTCCACCACTTGATGTGCAGATAACTTCTCCTGCAAATGGTAGTTCTGTACCAGCTGACCAAGTTACAATTGAATACATAATAAACAACGCAACGGGAGGTAACTGGACTCTGAATGGAATTTCTGTGAGCAGCGTCACCCTATGGAATCAACAAATGGTAATTTTGAATCTGCAAATTGAGTCAAATATCATCTGCATTGAAGCATATGGCGATAATAATCAGCATCAATCAGCGTGTATCACAATCATCGGGCATAATCTTGACAGTGATTTAGATGGAGTACCTGACCACGCTGACAACTGTGCCAACACGCCTGTAGGAACAATCGTAACTTCTGATGGATGCACTGACCCTACAAGCGACATTGATCAAGATGGCGTGCCAGACTTGAATGATACTTGCCCTGACACATCTAATGCCGAAATCGCTGATGGAAATGGATGTGGCCCGAGTCAAAGAGACTCTGACAATGATGGAGTCAGCGACGCTGATGATGCCTGTAACAACACTGCACCAGGTGCTGCTATTGATGCGAGCGGATGTGCAAATAGCCAGATAGATAGTGATGGGGATGGCACATTCGATGATGTTGATGCCTTCCCACAAGACCCAACTCAAACAACAGATAGTGATGGGGATGGCTTCGGTGATGACATAAACGGCAACAATCCTGACTTCTTCCCCACTGATGCAACTCAGTGGCATGATTTTGACAGAGATGGTTGGGGTGACAACATACTAGGAAATGACCCTGACGAATGCCCTAACATCGCAGGTGTCGAAAATGGTGTACCTGGAAAAGGATGTCCAGAACCCCCTGTTGACAATAACAATACAAATCCAGATGACAATAATACGGTTCCTGATGACAATAATACATCCCCTCCGGATGATAACAATACAATTCCTGATAACAATAACAACACAATCCCCAATAACAACAATAGCGGAAATAACAACACAAATCAAACAGATGATAATGAACAACAGACTTCTTCTGGTGGGCAATTCAAATATATGCAAATAGCAACTATTTTGGGAATATTCGCGGTTATACTAATCGCAACCATCGCAATTTTACGCGTGCGTAGAAAAGGAGGAGGAGACATAGAACAGGAGCAAACATTTGTTGATTTTCAAAATGATGTAACTATGCAAGAAGAATCATTTTCAGAACAATCCTCAGGTCAAGAAAATCAAGATACAGATTACGAATGGCAAGAACACCCAGTTGGTACTGGACACTGGTATTACCGAGCCCACGGCGAAGAAGAATGGACATATTATGAGCAATGATGTTTCATCAAAGAACAATTACATTCAATCTTTGTTAAGTGGGAGCACAGGGATTTGAACCCCGATCAACGGGTTTGGAGCCCGTAGTACTGCCAAGTTATACTATACTCCCTTGATAGTGTGTTAGTGGACCGGCCTGTTCTATTTCAATGGAACGGATGAGCCAATCAGTACTCTAGTCAAAGGCTAACCTCTTTAGCAAATAAATGAGGAAAAACCACCTAAAAAAGAAGGTGAAATCACTGCTTTTGACGGCGGCGTGCTCGCATTCTTCGGCGGAGCTTCTTCTTACGCCACTTCCACCGTTGGTTACCCAACTTCTTCCAAGCACGGGAACCTCGCTTCATGGTGAACGCCCTGCCGACTTACCACCCGTATATGAGCGCTCCGCTATACCACAAAGCGATTTAATGACAGCAAATTAATTCTAACTAAGAAAACAATTGATTGAGGCGGTGATACAGGATTCCAACCCGAATCCTCGGTCGATGATGAAGAGGCGGGCGGTACAGGATTCGAACCCGTGTTCTCGGATTAGAAATCCGAGGTGATATCCAAGCTACACTAATCGCCCTTGACTCATCGGGCACGCCCATCCTTCATGAACACTACACCTTAACAAGTTCATGAGTGGGTAAAGGATAAACAAAAAAACATCACGAGAAAATGAATTACATCAGTGCTGCACAATTCAAACAACGCGCCGGTTTTCGCATAGTCCGGCGCTCCCATTCATAGCCACAAGAAGCGCAAATCCAGTATTTTTCACCGCTCGCTGAAATCGCACCCTCACGCAAAGAGCGCAATACAGGCGATGAGGAAAGGGTGGGGGGTGGGGCAATTTCATCAGCCAGTTTTGTATGTCTCTCTGTGTGCTCTAAT
>JACNFL010000207.1 GCA_014384685.1 Methanobacteriota archaeon | reverse complement strand
GCCATTGAGCCCGGACTGTAATTGATGACAGGTTCGGGATAATCTGCTGCACTTCCGGCAGTTTCCTTGTCTGTCATTGCTGCTGCTCCTGAGCCGGTCCCAATAATGAGGAAGTCAACAGGAACATCCCATCGCATTGAGTTCTGTACTGCAATGGTTACATTCCATGTGAACCATGTCGGGGTGCTTCCACCAGAAATTGTGGTGGAATCAAGGAGTTGTCCACGATCGGAACCAGATGCTCCAAATCCAGACCAATTGTTTGCTCCTTCGTAATTCTCCCAAGTTGCGCTTCCCTCATCCCATCGATGATTAATCAATTCATACGCTGACGCTGAAACAGAACCCGAAACATATGATGATTTCATCCTCAATTCAACATCTGTTACAGCAAGTCCGGGTGGTAAAATGTGGTTTCGTATATCACACCCAAACAGTGTATATTGGCTACTGGAGATTGACAATTCCCCGGCATTATTGGATGAACTCGGGCCGAGACTGTCAATGTAAGTATCAGCACAGTAAGGCATTGCCATGGTGTTTGATGCATTGGAATGCCGAAGTCGGAATTGCCACGTATTGTTTGAAACCCAAGTTGAATTTATAGTTGAAAGGAAAAATCCAGGGGTTGAGGAATAGCCTCCCCAGTCACCATCTTCAACCCAACGAACTCTCCAATAGTAATCTTCACCGTAGTCAAGACCCCAACTTGATGGCACAGTAAATGTCCCAGCGGCCTTGTTGATTCCACTTGAAGAATCGCGGCTATCAACACGATAAAATGGTCCTTGAGTAAAATCTTCATTACCAGCTAATTCAATTCGAACTTCGTCGGTAGAATTCAATAGGGCGGAAGCAGTCCAATTTAGGGTTGGGGTTAAATCTGCTGTCATATTGTTGTTAACTACTGACCAAACCCCGTGACCATCAAGAGGCGATTGTACAGTAGCAGTGCCAGATGGGCCCATACCATCTCCCCAAGCATAGGTGATCACCATCTTTGGTCGTAGGGTGAAAGCATTTTCTTCACTGCCTGCAAACCTTACCCACTCATTGTTTGCTCCAACAGATTGTAAAAGTAAAGAAATCCCCTCTCCAGTTGCTGATTGGTGTACCCCTCTCATGTACTCCTGGACTGCATATGTTACATCAAAATTGAAGATATTTCCTGATTTACCACCATTAATAATATCCAAAGATGAACCAATATTCTTGGATAGCCCGCCATTCGGCCAAGATTGGTTACCGGAGTAATTATCCCAAGATGCTGTATCTTCACTCCAATTAGTTTGGCTAAATTCATGAATGCTAATCCATGCATTCCCCTGCCTGTCAGTTCTTCTCATCTGCATGTATGCACTGAGTATAGTGGCGTTGGAATGTAATCCCGTATGATCAAGGTCAACATGCATTAGGGCAGCCATATCATCACGTGACGTATTATTTGAGTTACCAACCCACATGTTATCGGTGTCACCGCCGCTAACATTGGAACTACCAGATCTTAACCAAGCATCATGAACAGTTCCACCATCAACTCCTAACGAATCTCGTAGTAGTTCAAAAGTTGCGGTATTATTGCCGTTATTGGTGGCATTAATGAAAGGAAGAAGGAATTGTCCTGTTTGCCATTCAGAGAGTTGGTCTCCCTTAGCTGCCCTAATTCGCCAATAAGCAGCCATCCTTAAATCAAGGCTTGAAGAACTTGGGATTGTGAAAGTCCCATTTCCACCAGACATTGTAAAACCACTATTTCCCCAAGATGAGAAAAGCCAGGAACCATCGTCAACACTTCGGAAATCATTTGATTGTGAGACGTGAATTTCAACTCCTGAACCATTCAAACCACTCCATCCGATGGTAGGGGTTGTGTCTGCGGTTAGCAGGAATGAGCCAGTGATTGGCACGCTTCCATTATCAGGTCCACCACGAACAATTGCCGAGCCTGATGTAGGTGGTGTACTATCGTAAACAAATGACATACTGGGACGCTTTGCAGTAGTGGGGTGTTCGCGGCTAGCAACAGTCAGAATTCCAAGTCCAACCGATGATACAGTGACATTTACATCACCATTATTGTTAGCTAATGCCCTTTGAGCGATAGAAGTCACGTTGATGGAAAATGAAGATGAACTTGACGAAAATGAATTACTGCGTGGCTCCCAAGAACCCCTATCGTTAGTTCCATTTGCTCCACCAACTTGCCAAGTGCTGTTGTGTGTGCTATTGAACCAAGTTGCGTTTCCTTCGTCAAAATCGGCTTTTAACGGTGCAGCAAAGGCATACATTGACCCTTGTGACATTCCACCAGTGATGTAGAGGGTGAGAGTTGCACTTTGAATTGAACCAGCGGAAGGAATTGGTCCACTAGGGCTTCTCAATGGGAAACTAAACAAAAGAACACTTTCCATACCGCTGACATTGGTCAAGTTGAGGTTTGCATCACTTCCATGAGTGGCATTTGGGCTTGATAAATTCAGCCCAGTATCGGCTGCAGATGTTGACGAACCAGTAGCCCATGCAGGTCTTGAATCTACATCTAATTCAGGTCCGTTAAGCATGCTTGTCCAAGGTACTAGAATCATTACCAAAACTAAAATTATAGCAGTCAATGTCTTGTTGTTCATTTGCCTCATCACCATGACAATCCCTGTCGGGGAGGCGGTGCCTGCATTAACCGCTTTCGGCGCCGGGACTATGCTACGCATAGGTCCCGTTTCACCTAAAATGATTTTTTAGTCTACAGTCACAATGGTTATTGATGGCCAAGTAAAGGAGGCGATAGGACGGGCTCTTATGGTCAAGATGTGGGTTGAAAAACACCGCCCTCAAACGGTTGGTGATATTCGTGGTCAACCTGCTGTAATCAATAGACTGAAAGCCTATTCTGAGCAAGGTACTTTTCCACATTTACTTTTTGCAGGCCCCCCGGGTACGGGAAAGACAACCGCAGCGATTGCCTTGACTCGAGATGTTTTTCAGGATTCATTTAGAGACAATATTCTAGAGATGAATGCTAGTGATGAGCGTGGTTTGGACAGCATTCGAAACAAAGTCAAGCAATTTGCCAAGACAAGTCCGCTCGGAGGGGCGACATTCAAGGTTATTTTCCTCGATGAAGCTGATGCTCTAACCTCTGATGCACAGGGTGCTTTGAGGCGTATAATGGAGCAATATTCTGAGACCTGTCGGTTCATACTATCTTGCAATTATTCAAGCAAGGTAATTGAGCCAATTCAATCACGTTGTGCGGTATTCCGATTCAGGCCATTGGCTAGTGATCAAATCGCTAAACAAATCACAGATATTTCCGATTCTGAGGAGGTTACTCTAGATGATGACGCTAAAGAGGCGATAATCAATGTTAGTCAGGGTGATTTACGAAAAGCAATAACTGCACTACAAGTTGCTGCTTCACTTGACAAACATGTTACTCGCGCACTGATTTATGAAACTACAGCAACAGCCCCACCTGAACAATTACATGATTTCCTTTTGGCTTGTAAAAGGGATGGATTTCACCCATCTCGAAGGCGCCTTCAAACAATTTTAGACAAATATGGACTGGCGGGAACTGATTTCATAAATCAACTTCACAGAGCGATGTATGATACTGAATTCCTTGAAGAAATACAAAAATTAGAATTGACTGAAATGCTTGCTCAAGTTGATTTTAGGTTGGTAGAAGGTGGCGGCGAAGCACTGCAATTAGATGCAATGTGCTCAAACATTTGCCGTTTACTTAGTGATTGATTCCCATAGTTCATTCACTTTCAGTTTGGCACTTACCCCTCTCTTCGGAAATCAGGTGTATAGGAACTAACTACCAAACATCATGGCACTAAATCGTGACTTGTTTTGGTTGGGCGACCTGATTGCTTGCACTGCAGTAGCACCCATCGTTAGAAAATGGAGAGATATGAAAATTGATGAGAGGACTCGTTCACAACTAATATGCAACAAACTCAAACCAATTTTTGATGAAATAAAGGCCCTGCACAGTGATCTGCTTCATCCTGCATGGTGCTAATTTAGACTACAGTCAAATCATACTCTATGACTCGAGTATTGATCCAAGGGTCTCCATCTTCAGTTAGTGTAACTGTTAGTTGGTAATCTCCTGCTTCTAGTACTCCGAGATTGATTGCTGCACAAACATCGTATTCATGTTTTTGAATTGCATTTTGTTGAGATTCACGCAAGCCATCAACGATTGAGGTGCAGTTACTATAGTCGCCAACAGTTTCCCCTGCCAACTCTTTGGGGGTTTCGTTTGGTGCATTGAAAAGCGATGTCAAATTGATTGTTGCAACACTTGGGTCAGTGTTGTCATTCACATAGAATATCATCCACGCTTCTCCGCTGCTACCATTTCGGTCTAGAATGAAAGAATGCTTCTTACTGGTTAGATTATCGCTGTCAATCAATATATCTTCACCGTCAACAATCACAACTGTCATTTTTCCAGCAATATCTGGTGCTCCGATATCTCCGATTGGTGGGTTTACTAAAATGAATGAAAGTGCTAACCAAGTGAATATGAAAAGCATCGCTGCTCGAAACCAGTTACCAAAGGTATAGCGAGATTTGTATGGTTCAGGAACCAGAACTCTGTGTAGTGATGGAATTATTACTACGAGTGTTAGGGGGAGAAACCACAGAACTGATTTCGGGCCTTCCATTCCGGGCATCATAACATATCTCATAATGGCCGAAATAAGTATTCCAAAAGTGATGACTAACCACATTGATATTGTGTCAGCCACTTCTTTCTCAACATGGTCCTTAGGGTCGAAATTCTCTACCCCAAGTTTACCGCCTGGTTTCCCTTTTCTGTCACCGCTACCTCCCTTATTACGGCGGTTTTCGGCCCTTGCCGCCTGCATCGCCGTGCTGATGTCAACCATGTGCTTCGGTACTGCCGAGCGCGAGCAACCTATCATTAGTTCGCTTGTTTAGGTACCTATCAGTGCTGTGCAGTTTCCATTATTTTCCCCGAATCGTTCAAAGAGGCTCTGCCGGTCGGGCGGTTCATTGCCGGGGTGGCGTAGTTGGTGGCGCGTCGGACTCATAGGGTAGCCAGAAATGGCAGAACGGTGAGCGCTATACTCCCCAAAGGTGTCTGAGACATCCGAAGGTCGCGGGTTCAAGA
>JACNFL010000206.1 GCA_014384685.1 Methanobacteriota archaeon | reverse complement strand
CTACGGTCAACTTCAAACGCAGTCAAAGAGAAAACAGGTGATTTTGGTACAATCGCCTCTGAGCGGCTACAGAGAATGCGGGAAGGAGTTGAAGCCGAGGCTCCTATGATTGACATTGAGCGCGCCACTCCTCCAACAACGCTTGAAATTCCAACATGGGTAAATGCAGATGTTGAAGATTTAGACAATCGAAAAGCCTCAACACCGTTGTGGAGGGATGTTCTATCTGAGCAAAGAGGTCATGCTAGGCCGAGTGAGTCTGCTCGTCAGCATCATTCTGAACTTACAGGAACAGTTCCGCCACCAGTTGAATCACCGTTGAATATGGTGGCAGAAGAGTTGGCGATTGGCCGACCTCAATGGCCTCCAATCTTTACACCTAACCAAAACTTCACTTGGGGTAATTGGCAAGTTGGTCCTAACAACCGTTTGGCGAGTACTGCAGGGAATGAGGTGATAACTCACCCATCCGAACGAGCAAATCCTCTCATCATTATTGGAGAAGAAGGTGTGGGAAAAAGTCACCTTTTGAGAGCAATTGGCTCATCAATGCACACTAGGTCACCTGAAGGAGAAGTCCGAATCATTGTTGGAGGTTCATTCCCATCCCAATTATCAGATGATTGGGTAGACGCAATACAGGGTTGTAGTGCGCTGCTTATTGATGATATTCAGTTGCTTAGCAATGATAGAGAAGAAGATCTAGGTGTTATCATTGACAGTTGTCTTAATTTTGGAGTCCAAGTGGTAATCACTTCTAGTGAAAACTGCAATTATTCAGGATTACTAGCTGGTGTGCTCAGGTCATCCGTTGAAGTCAACATGGGGACTCCAGATGTCATGACATTGGTTCTTTTTATGAGGAACTTAGCCTTGATTAGGGGTATTCCTCTATCAGATGAACAATTACGAACAATTGCAGTTGCGTCGAATAGTGATTGGAGTTCAGCAACATCTGGTTTTGAGGCGGTAGCACTAGCAATTGAGGCTGGGGCAGAGCCATTTGGAGTCGATGATATTGAAACAATACTTTCAGGAGAAGAATTGGTCATGCGAGGTGATGATGGTCTAATCACTTGGGATACTGAGAGGACAGGGCAGAGAATTGTCCGCGAGGTGCTTGACCATGTATTACCCAAGGAGCAACAACCAAATGTTGATATCATCAGTGAATTGGAATCTGTTGTCGATGATTATCAGCCACCTGAGTTGATGCCTGATACTAGTAGAGACGCGGTTGATTCACTAATTGAGAGGCATCTTGGACGTGAGAAAGGTGCACTTGAGGATGCACGTGATAGGATTGAATTGGCAGGAGTTCCCACAACATTAGAGGCGCCGAGAGGAGAGATTCCTAATATTGATTTGATGAGTGAAGGATTCCTCGATCGGCTAGAGTCTAGGCTTCGCAGGCATCAAGATGAATTATTCTCTTTACATGGGGAAATGGAAGATATTTCCAGTAAAATCGAGGATGCCGAACCAAAGGAATTGGTTGAAATGGCTGATAAAATGCTTGAAATTGAACGTAAATTGTCACGCATTTCAAAATTAGGTGCAGGAGAATCTCTCAAGAAGAGAACTAAGCCAGAACGACCCTACAAAGCGGCTGGTATAGAGGAATATATTCCACAAACTGAATGGGATATTGATGAAGAATCAGTATCTGCAGATGATTTGTTGACAGCCGAAGCCACTTTGCAGCCGTTAGTAATTCTCGAACCCACAGATGATTTGTTAACACCAACAACCCCTCTGCAACCGTTGGTAATTCTCAGAACTGCTGACCCAGAAGAAATGAGTCATTAACTCAACTTGGAAGAAAGATGAGTTGACAAAGTGATTTCAAATGAACCTGAATCCTTTTTCTGCAATACGGTCGGCTTCTAAATTCAACTTGATTGAATCACCATGAATTTCTATTGCATCAGCATGGTCAATTCCAGGGCACAGTGCTTTGGTTTTCTCCCAAGACCGGCCAGAAACTAGGTTTTCCCGCCAAAATGGAAAGGCTGAACATTGGGCAGGCTTTACCTCATAAATACTGCAAGTTTTCTCACCTGTTAAGTAAATACAACGCCCATCTTCTGGTTTGGATTCTAATACAAATCTCCCATCGAAACTAGTCCGGCAATTTTCTGCTAACCATTGTTTCAAACTAACTTTAAGGTGGTTAGCAATTCTTTCAGCATCTTCGCGGGAGAGGTATACAATACCTCCCGGTTCATCACAACATCGTCCACAGTCTGGAACACAAATGAAGTTGACACCACTTTCCCACCAAGGGGCCTCTCGGCTGCCGAATCTTCGCTTCCACCTAGACATCTTCTCAGTTGCAGGGGTGGCTATGTGGCTGTAATTGTTATGTGTGTGGTGAAGAAGAAGAAAATTTATTTTTCTTAGTATTCAGTTGACGCATTTTGTGAATCTTATTGCGTTGCACTTATACCAACGACTAGAGTGAGGTGAATTCCCGGAGGAGGTGATTGCCAAATGACTGACAATGAGGATGAACCAACATTGTTTGAAGTTAAGGATAAACACTTGGATACGGGATTACGTGGGATTCCTGTTGGTACTTGCCGAACTTCATTCGTTGACACAATAAAAGGAGTTCACTATGTTGGCTATCCAATTACAGATTTGGCAGAAATGGATCCAGAAGATATTATCTTCCTGCTTTTTGAAAAGCGATTACCCAATCGCCATGAATCTCAAGAATTCCGCAAAGATTTGGCGGCTCGAGCAGAGGAGATGCCTGCTGGTGCACTTAGAGTGCTGGAATCTTTGACCCCTGGTAGTGGTCATCCAATGGATTGGTTATCACTTGGAATTCAGGCATTAGGGATTGCTGATACAACCGGTGATGTTCGAGAAGATGGCCTCAATCTTATTGCTAGAATGCCAGAGTTGATGGCAACAATATTCCTATTGCGCGGCGGTCACGGATTACCTGAATCAGGTAGTGAACCAGAAAAGGGAATGGTTGAGAATTTCGTCCATTTATTGGGTGTATCAGGTAAAGATTCAGAGGATATGATTCGCGTACTGCGTACCTTCCTAGTTTTACACATGGACCATGGTGGTGGAAACCTATCCACATTTTCAGGAAAGTGTGTCGCCAGTGGTAAGGCTAGTCTCTATGCATCCATGTCAAGTGCAATGAACGCTCTTTCAGGTCCTTTGCACGGAAGAGCTAATCAGTCATGTCTTGAGTTTATCCAGAGAATTGGAACCAGTGATCCAGATAAGGTGGAAAAGTTCGTTCGAAGTGAATTGGCAGCAAAGCGTCCTGTCTACGGTTTTGGCCATGCAGTGCTTAGGGCAGAAGACCCTAGAGCCGCTGCTCAAATAGCATTAGGTTCAGAGATTTGTCCCGATGATAATAATTTCAAAATCGTGAAGGTATTGAGAGAAATTGCACCAAAAGTGCTTGGTGAAAATCCAAAGATAAGCAATCCTTTTGCTAATGTTGATGTTGCTTCAGGAACACTGTTGCACGCCGTAGGATTCCATAAACCAGAATATTTCACAACATTCTTCGGTTGGGCTAGAATTGCCGGAATTAGTGCACAAATTCTTGATGAGCGCAAGGCAAGAGGTGGGCGTGGGGTACCAATTTACCGGCCTAAATATATTGGTCGTGACCAACCTGTTCAGCGGCTTGAATAATTTCAACCAAATATTCACTTAAATTTGGTTTTTCCAGCGCCACGATGACCAATTATTCGTGGTACTTCCCAAGGGATTTGGTTTCCATCACTTGAATCCACCAATTCATCAATACTGCGTCTCCATTGCCAGCGTGTTCTTTGGGCTGAAAGGAATTCCTTTCGGCCTTCACTTGTCATTTCATGCCATGGAATATGTTGTCCGTCAAAAAGCGGTTCACTAGCTGGCCTAGTTAACCTAGGAGAGCCATCAGGAAGATGAGTGATTTCAGGAGATGCATCATCAGTCAGGGCGGTGAGCCCTGCGTCAAGAACCGCCTTTTCATTATCAACTCTAACTGGCCAAACAAAGGCAGGGAATCCCTTCCTTGCTTTGGTTAATTTTTCTAATCCTTTACCTGTTAGGGCAACGCTAGTACCAAGTGTTAGATGGCGATTCATACCATGAAGATAATCGATTGTGCATGGAATCATTGGAGCTCCCCATTTCTGGTGTTTACGCATTAATCTAGGTAATGAATGGGCGATGAAAGATGGTGCCGCAATTGCACGTTGTAAATTACCTGAACCCCATTCTCTCAATGTAGGCATTAGGCGGGCTTTGGGATATTGCCAGCCCGCTGCTTTAACAGCAGATAGGAATTTTTTGTCAAAGGAATACAGAACAGTAGTTCCATCAGGAAGTTCAAATTCAGCAATTGCGTCATCAACCATCTTAATCATAGATGAAATGTATTCAACCCGTTTTGAACCACCTCTCCAACCACCACCAACTCCACTACTTGGATGTGGTGATTTTAGTTCAATGCACACAGTTTTACCCTGTTCTTGCCAAGGGGTTGTGAAATCTTTTCTTGCTAGCAAGTCATCAAATCTATCAGAAAATGGTTTTAATTCATCACTGCTTAACAACTCAATATAATCTCCATTCTTAGTGGTGTTGTCGTGATGTAGCATTAGCACTCCATCAGAAGAAAGTCGGAGGTCAAACTCAATACCATCAAAATGATTGATGCCATAGCAGAGTGCTTCTACAGAATTTTGTCTCGGTTGTTCCCAAGTCAAACTCACTCCCCCTTAACCTCCGTTACAGGTTCTACATTTGAACCCAAAGGGGCGCGTGATATAGTTGGTGAAGCATCATAGTCCGTGCGCTCCTTCGGAGAAACATGGCAGATAGCGAAGTAAGCCAATCCATGAGTGATGCTGCTACTGCGGTTGAGGAAATAGTTGGGTCACAAGGTGATGGTAATTCAAAGCAAATCCGCGGCTATTGCATGTATGATTGGGGAAAGTCTGCGTTTGAAACTAGTGTTACAACCGCTATTCTTCCTGCGTGGTTTGCCGCACTGTTCCTAGAGGCTAATGGGTTGACAGGAACAATCATCGGAATGGAAATGTCTTCCGATGCCGCCTGGTCTTTAGCCGTCACATTGGGGACATTGCTGGTCGCTATCGTCAGTCCTTCAATTGGCGTCATCGC
>JACNFL010000122.1 GCA_014384685.1 Methanobacteriota archaeon | reverse complement strand
CAACGCCAAGATTGTTGTTGTCAACGGTCGTGTAGATGAATCTGCCATTGCAAGTTGGGTAACCAGCCCGTATGATGAATACGCTTTCGAGGCGGCATTGCAACACACGGAAGCGGCTGGCGGTTCAATCACTGCTATCACTTTGGGTCCAGCAAGAGCAGATAAGGTTCTGAAAGATGCAGCAGCACTTGGAGTCACCAAGTTGGTGCGTATTTGGCAAGATGACTGGCAAGATTTGGATTCCAATCAAGTTCAGTCTGCGCTCGCAAACGCTGTTACAGCGGCCGGCGCAGATTTGGTCTACTGTGGTAAACAATCAGCAGACCGCAATCAAGGTTCTACAGGACCAGGGATTGCAGAAATTCTTGGCGCTGCTTGTATCACGGAAGTTAGTGAGTCCGATTCAGCAGGATCCTACCTAAGGCCAACTGCAAGTGGTAGCGAGAGAGTGACAGTATCCTCTCCAGCAGTAGTAACTTTCACAAAAACTCAGCATGAGTTACGCCGCCCGAATGTACGAGGTATCATGATGGCAAAGCGGGCTCAAATTGAAGTCGTAGGCGGCGATGTTAGCGCATCAAAAGTCAATTTCAACGGTCATTCATCTCCTGCTCAAAAACCACCGGGTAAGACTTACCAGGGCTCAGATAGTGTGCCAGAAGTTGTTGGGCTATTGCGTGATGAGGCAAAGGTGCTGTAGGAGGGATGAAGATGGATATTACAATCATTGCAGAAACTCAAGGGGATAATTTACACCCCGTAACTAGCCAATTAGTTGGAGCGGCCACGTCCTTAGGTGCATCACCTACTGTCCTATGTGCAGGGGGAGCCGGCGCAGACGCTGCGGCTGGAATCGCTGGCGTGGGGAAAGTTCTCTCAGTTGTTGGAGATTGTTTCTCAACATTCGATGGCGGTGCTTGGGCTGCAGCTTTTGATGCTGCGGCTGGGGCTGGTGTCATCGTTGGAGCGGCAAGCGCTCAAGGCAGAGATGTGGTTGCAAGGATTGCAGCACGCCGTGGTGTACCTGTGGTACAGGATGTTGTAGCAATTTCACAAGGTTTGACAATGATTCACCCGATTTATTCTGGAAAAGCGATGCAAGAAGTCACCGTTGGTGGTGATTGTGCAGTCACACTTCGCTCAAACACCTTCCCTCCTGCTGGAGATGGCGGTAGTGCAGAATCTGCTACTGTTCAGCAAAGTGGTGATGTGAAAATTGCAGTTCAAGAAGCAATTGCAAAGGCTAGCGCAAGACTCGATGTTTCCGATGCAGACATCATTATCTCAGGGGGCAGAGGAATGGGTAGTCCAGATAATTTTGAGCATTTGTATGCACTTTCAGATAAGTTAGGGGCAGCGGTCGGTGCTAGCCGAGCCGCAGTAGATACATGGGATGAAATCCCCCACTCTATGCAAGTTGGTCAAACTGGAAAGACAGTCAATCCAAGCCTCTACATTGCGGTTGTTATTTCGGGTGCGATCCAGCATTTGGCGGGAATGCGTACTAGCAAATACATTGTTGCAATCAATAAAGATCCAGAGGCACCAATTTTCAAGGTAGCCGATTACGGCATTGTTTCAACTTGGGAAGAGGCGTTGCCAATACTTGGCGATGAAATCGCTAAAATCCTCTGAAGTAGTTCTTTGTTAATTCTTGTCAATTTTATAATTGAACGAGGCCATTATATACGTTTAGAGTTGTTAACACAACATGACAAGGGTTCCAGTCATGAAGAGAGTAGTAAGTTCTGTACTAGTTCTGTTGATGTTAATGAGCGTCGTAGCAAGCCTAAACCCAATAGAATTGAATGAAAGTGAACCGGTGGATGACACCAACGCCCGAGCCGATTATGAGGCTTGGTTGATGGGTGCGAATTCACCGCGAGAATCGACGACCGATATGACAGGCACGGTGAGAAATTCCGTGGATGCTGGCGAGGACATATTATTTGACCTCGTTATCAAGAACGATGGTGATAACGATATATCAGAATTGACAGTAACTGTAACTGTTGCTGATAGTGAAGGTACAGTATTGTTTATTGATGCAGAAGATGCAGCAGTTTGTGATGACACAATGTCTTGTGGTATCCAAACCTTCACTTCTGGAGATTATCTGGCTAACGGCCATTATATTGTTCGTGATTCAACAGGTGCAAACCTAGTTTGGACACCAGCAGCACCTGGTATGTATACCATCCATGTTGAAATTGATACTGCTGACCAAGATACCGATTTGAACAACAACGTCTTACATTATGATGTAAATGTAGTAGATTGGTATGATATCTCAACAGAACTTGCTTGGGATAATGGTGATGACCCAATGACTGGGGCTGGTCCACATGGATTTACCATGACCGCATTTGTCAATGGTAGTGCATCGTGGGATCCTCGTGACGTTCAGATGGATGTTACTATGGGTGGATTGTTCCAGGCTTTCATGGAAGATGGCATGGGTAATACTAACCCTGTATCAATGTTTGATGCAGATGGTGATGGTTCGTTTGATGACTGCCCTGAAGGACCAGGTGCTAGTTCATGCACATGGACAGTAAGCTTCGGTGAATTGTTCGGCGCAGGCCAAACAGATGATATTGAAGTGTACAGCAACCTTTCAATGGAGCCACCAACACATCAGAATGCAAGTGACATTGGTGAAACCCGCAGTGTTCCTGCTTTCCAGACAGCATACACCTTCGCAGGTACTATACAAGGAGATTCTGCTAACGCAAATGGCGTAGGGACATTCACAGTCCAGTCGTCCCTATCTCAGTACACAATCTACGAACTGGTAACAACTGATTACGGTGGCGCTGCCCACGAATCAAACCTTGTCATGGAGATGATAGAAGTCTCTCAAACTCTAGATGATAGAAACGGAAACAATGATGCATTGCTAACTGCAACCTTTGCTTCCTATCACGATGTACAAGTGATTAATGTGGAAGCAGGTAACCCTCGTCAAGAAAGCGGCCGATTGGACGCTGGAATGACTCGTGTATTCGCAACCATTGCACACAGTGGTAGTGACCGACAAATCGATTATGATTGGGCAGTTACATTCAATGTAAAGGATTCTAATGGTGACGATATTATGGGTTCACCTTTCATTGCAACAGAATGTGACAACCCAGATGATCCAGAAGGTTCGAACGGGCACGAGTACTTGGGAGAACATTTCCCGTCTACACTTGAAACAGGCGCTTGCGCCGAGGTAATGATTAATCCGGGTATGATTTCAGTAAGTGCTACAATTGATTTACTTGACACATCGCTAACTGACACCGACTCCGCCAACGATTGCGGCACAGGTACTAACCCTGACTGTAAGGATGACATGAACTCAGCAAACGATATGCGTACAGGACACTTTGAAGTCCTAAACAACGGGCCATCTGCTTACTTGACAATGGATGAGGTTGAGGGTGGCATCATTGATGGCACAACCATCACTTTCTCTGCACGTGCAGAGCACTTGAGTCAGCCGGATATGGATGGTGATGGGAATGCTGAACCATTTGGATATGCATGGTCAATGGTTGGCAGCGGTGGTCTTAGCGATCCACAGTTGGATGCTTGCAGTGGTATGGAAGATCCAGCGACTGGTATGATTATGGGTGGAAGCCCGGATTGTATGGTTACCATGAATCCAGCTTGGTTTGGTTCTCCATCAATGATTGTGACAGTATCTGATTACTGGGGTGCACAAGCATCCGCACAACTAACATTCAGTGTTTGGAACAACTTATCCATTGATGCTTCTGGAGATTGCTGGGGTGTTTCTTATGATATTCTGTATGCAGGTACTACACAGTTCGCTATTGACTTCACAGATGCAGATGATGCAACTGGTCAGGAACTAAGTGGTAGCCCAGGCTGGGATTCAGTCTGTACATTTGAGCTCAATGCATCTGAACAAAAAGCACCAGCAGATGTGAACAGCGAAGACCTAGTTGTGACTGTAGATGCTGACCCATCAGTCGGCCATTCCCTTTGGTATGAAGGTGGCACTGGATGGGTTGAGATGACAGGAACCACTCAAACTCAGGTTGATGCAGATACAATTAATCTGTCATGGAGTAATGATGGTTCTCTACCATCTCGTTCATCATCTCGATATGCAGTATTCGCATCCGCAACTATTGGACAGCCACCACAAATTGGTGTTGACTCGTTGTCAGCAACACTCGGTGCTGCAGGAGTAATTGACCTTTCATGGGCAATTAACAACTCACAACTCACTGGAGCAAACGATTACGGTGTTTTGTACGTCAATGACGATGGAGCGGCCCTTGATGGCACACGCAGTACCTTTGACTTGACAACAACAACTCACACAATCGCTGGAACACACGGTACAACATACGAGTTCCTCGTGCGCGTAGAGAACGGAGAAGTTGGAACAGATGGTAACGCTCTATACGGTACACCTGTTGACTCAGGAAGCGCAACTGCAGATGGTCAAGTTGATCCAACAGCAGGAGCATCATCACTAGATGCTACTCTTGGTGCGGATGATATATCATTCACTTGGACTGTTGCCGATAATTCTGATGTCGACCACTGGATGATTTGCTGGTCGCCAGGGCAACACACCTCGCTTGAGGTTACAAGCCTAATTAGCGCAGGTAACTGCCACAACACTGCCGATAATAGCAATGATGTTTCCATGGATATACATACTGGTTCAGGTGAATTCTTTTACTCAGTGAATGCAGTTGACGCAATTGGTAATGTTGAGTATCAAGGTTCAATGACTAGTTTGACATTAGAAGGTGATGGCAGTTCTAGTTTTGTTCCAAGTATTGAATTAGAGTGCACTGCTACCCAACAGATGATTGATACGAGATATGATGGTCAAGGTGAGATAACCTGTACTATTACAAATCCAACAATGTATTCTGAAGTAGTCAGTATTTCGGTTACTAGCGGTGGTTTGACCGTGGCTGCACCTAGTTCACTAACATTAAATTCGGGTAATAGTTCTAATTTTACGATTGATGTGATGGCCAATAAAACCGAATTACCAGGGCTTCGTACGATTCAAATTTCTGTAAATGTGGTACAAATAAATGGGATAGCAACTACTCTACCTTCAGTAAATTCGGCTAGTGTGATTATGATTGTAATTGCTGAGGAAGATTCAGATGGTGATGGTGTAGCTGATCATCTAGATGATTTCCCACATAA
>JACNFL010000299.1 GCA_014384685.1 Methanobacteriota archaeon | reverse complement strand
CCCATTCGCTCACGCACTAAGCGGATTTTCCCCGAACTTGTTTGGGAAACCAATCCTTTACACCCACCCTCAAGAATTGGTTTTGCTGAATTATATGACTCTAGAGGGATTCTAATAATTGCTTGTCCATCGACAAAATCAAACAATTTGCATCCACCACCTAAAGCATCAATTTGGCCAATGATTTCTTCTAATCCTTGCCTGTTTTTAATGGACTCATCAACTGTCAAGCCAACCCACCGGTGCTTACCGCGTGCTGCCTTTCGTAACTTGGCCATGCTACACCCTAAGGTGCATCGCCCTTAACAGGAGTGGACGCGTGGAGACACCATGGCCGATATAGCCGAAGATGATGTTTCGAGCCATGATTCTAGTGAGAATGAGCCTCTCTCCTCGAATGATTCATCTGAGATGACTATTGTTGAAGAACCAAAATTCGGATTATGGGAATTAATTTCAACACTAATGGATTTGAAGACCCTTCCTCACATCCTACTCCTACTAATTCTCTCAACTATTCTCTATGTCCTTGCCCAAGGACCAGATTCAGCGAATTTATATTCAGCAATAGGTTTCATTTCACTATCATTTGGTTATTCCCTCACTGCAATGTCAACACGGTGGGATTTTGCTCATAAGATGGTTAGGGTTGAAGGATTGGCTTCGGATTCATGGTTCAAATCTATGCTACTCCGATCATTAAGAGCATGGACTCTGCCATTGCTATTAAGTGGCCTAATTTGCTTCGGATTATTACAATTAGTCAAAGGAAATGAAAACTGGGAGACATGGATACCATTATCCCTCGCTACGCTCTTCCTGCTTTGGTCTATAGGCCAAGGGTTATCATTTAAATCAGGAACTTCATCATGGTTAGCTAACGGAAAAAAAGTTCTTGATGATACAGATCGTGAAAGCAGCATAATAGGTATATCCACCTGGCAAATCTTGGCTGTGACAACAGTGGCAATACTCATTGGCTATGGATATAGTTCTGGATTTCAAGGTGAAACAAGCGAGAAATTGAAATGGCTTGGATTCATTGTTATTGCAATCACTATCCAAATAGCAGTGATTTACTGGATTAAGGATACATTAATCGATGTGTCTGCTACTAAAGGTGGTGCTAGATTTGCAACTAGATGGGGAATGATTTCTCAGATATTTGTCACCTGGCATATTGCGAGTGCATGGAGGAGACTTATTGATGAGCCATCTGCATTCACTATGATAATTGAAGAATTAACTTTGATGGTACTCACCGTACTGTTGGCTATTTGGTCCTTAGCAAGTCGTGATGTAAATCGCGGAGGAAAACTATTCACTTCTGAAAATGCCCTATTCTGGGGATTAGCATTTGGATTTGGATATGCAGGGAGCATAGCAATGATTACTAATCTCAGCGATTCATTAGGAGGTGGGAACCTTGCAACAACTATGGCAATAGGTCATTTAGTCACAGCACTCACCCTGATTATCATCCACTCGAAGACTCTTAGAAATCACAAAATTAGGATTCTAAACCCTCCACAAGTCATGGTGCAGAAGGCAGATAACATCGAGATACAGGTTACTGACGTTGAACCAGTTGAAGATGAACCTGAGATTAAAGAGGCTCAAATGAAAGAGCAAGTCATAGACCTTGATGAACTTGAATTCTCAGATGATGTTGTGGAATTAATGGATTAGTTAGAGCCCACTTACTACGGCAACTACTCTCATCCTACCATCTAAATCATCAGAATGTCTAGCGCCAAGAATAACTTGTGCATCTTCAGTTAATCCACGCGTGAAAGCATCAGCAACTTGCTCCATTTGATAAATTGACATTTGCCTTCCACCCTCAAGTTGTAGAAGGCACCCACTAGCACCAATCACCTCTAATCCCGCTAAGGGGGCTGCGAGTGCTTTGAGGAAAAGTCCCTCTGGGTCATTCGCCTCGCCTTCAGCAACTACCATGGTTGCGCCACCCTTTCTTTGAACTACTGAACGTAGATCCATCAAATCAAGGTTGATTATTCCTACTTGCCCAAGTGTCAAGACTAATCCTTGAACTAATTCTTCTACCCACGATGGGCGGGTTCTCCAATCCACACCTCGGCTGCGAGCCTGCCAAGCCAAACGGTCTAAGGAAAGTTGAGCGCAAACATCAGATGAATCCTCTAACCGATTGAAAGCCGGAAGAGCAATTTCGCACCTTGCTAAATGTTCTTCAAACGGCATCGCTGCTATTGTAATTACTAGAGCTCCTTTACGAGATGCTTGAGCCGCCAAAGCAGGTGCAGCCCCAGAACCCACGCCACCTCCAAGTGCAGTTAGCAAAATCATTAATTCCACTGGTTCAAGGATTTTATCCATTATTGCAGTCGCTTTCATGAAGTGTGATGCCGCTAATTCAGGAAGTGCCGCGCAGCCAGCATCTGAAGAATCGCCTAGCGGTAAACAATGTGCATGGCGTGAATCTTCAAAGGAAGAGTCATCTGCATCTACTAGAAGCAAATCACATTCATCTGCACAACGTGCATGGGCCCTCTTAGCCCATTCTGAACCAAGGCCGCCAACGCCTGCAATCAAAAGACTACCATCGTGCACAATCTCTCCGTTATGCAGGCAAGCGATTGATGTTTCGCTCACAAACTTCGGCTTTCATGCCGCCGATTCAGTAAGAAGAATAGCGTTGATAGCGCCTTCTCTCATCTCTTGCCCAAGCATTATCGGGTTCAAGAGCGAGTACCTTTTCATAATATTCAACGGCTTTTTCAAACTCTGAAAAATATTTACCATACAGATTCCCAAGGTTGCTCAATACTGGGATGCAATCACCATCTTCCTCAAGCATTGTAAGAAGTATTTCTTCGGCACCCGTTAAATCATGCATTTCCATCTTCTTTTCGGCCTCATCAAGGAGGTTGATTTGCTCATCTGTTAGATTGTAAATATTAGCCCATCCACCGCTACTCATTCACAACCCTCAATCCCGGGATGTAGCCTTACCACTTCATCTCTTCTAAAGAGTGATTCACTTGGTCAAGTGATGAAAACTATCCCCGCTCAAAATGGACTACTGCGACCCGACAAAGGGGTGTCCATCAGCAAACGATTATTAGACCATTACAATTCGGCGGAATCAACATTGGTTGAGAGTAGCATGGGTGGTAAAATCAACGACTTCCGCTTACCGCTGATTGTGGTGCTATCTGCGCTCCTTTTGGCAGGCGGAACTATTGCTGAATCTGATGGCATTACTGGCGATAGAGCAGAGGGTGATACCGATGTTGCAATGAGTGGTTGCACATGCCACACAAATAATGAAATCGCACCATCTGACACTGTCACCCTGATTGTTGATGGGGTACCTTACGCTTGGGCTGAAGGAACATCATACACCCTAACAATCCAATTGCTCGGCGGCCCGGAAATGGCCGGTGGGCACTCCAATACTGGTGGTTTCTCTATGCGAGTATCTTCGGGAGTTCTAACTCCTGGACTAGGATATGAAAGTCTAGTTCAAGATGATGGTTCTGAACAAACTATGACTCACACATCAGATGGCGCTCAAGTTCCAGATCGAATCTGGGTTGTGACTTGGACTGCTCCAAGCACAGGAAGTGGAAGCGTTACAGTCTGGGTTGTAGGCAATGCAGTAGATGGTAATTCAGCGCCAATGGCACCAGATGCCTACAACCGACTATCATTCAACCTCGTAGAGGGTAACGACAACGGCGGCACTAGAGCAATCTTTGCAGGAGATGGCAACATTCAGGCACCAGCAGCCTCGACTGGAGAAATAGATCTTCACAGCATGGGGGCACCTTTCAGAGCCCACTGGCTAGGGCTACTCGGATTTGGTGCAGTTATTGCTGTCCTCTTGTTCTGTGGATTCTTCCTACGCTATGGATTCAGCCACCACTATGTTGGCCGTAGTAACCTTCTCCGACTTAGAATCAAACACCTACGCAGAGGTGACCAACTGTGAGTAGCGGAGAAAGATTGCAATGTTGGAGAGATGCTCTCACTACTTATCTTGATAACAGAGGTGACAACTGATGAATCAAGATGTTATCACCAAAATGCTTGAGCAAGTTGCCGCTGGTGAAGTAAGCGTAGATGATGCACGCACCGCCCTTGAGGGAATTGAACTAAGCGAAGAAACATACGAGTCAGCGATTGACCATGGTGTTTTCAACAGGGTTGAGCCAGGTGCTGTTGTTCGAGCAGCGATTACACCAAGTGGCACCTCAGCACTTGTTATTCTCATCTCATTTTGGGGGTTAGGGTGGACCCTTTTCTGGGCAGGAAGTATGACATACGGACTTTTCAATGGATGGGACCAACAACAACTCTCTTACCATTTCGCAATGACAATGGTTACTCTTATGATAATGGGAATCGTCTATCTCAAATGGGTATTGCCTGACCTCGTTGTTGTCAAGCATAGACGGAATAAATTCATCGGTCCTAAAGACCCTGAAAGTTGGAAAAAATACGAGGTGTGATGAATGGCAAGAGAATTCAGACTCCGCCCCTCCCCAAATGCTGATGAAGCATCACAAGAAAGTGGATACAGCTTGGACCGGCGTCGCTTCATGAGATACTCCTTCAATTCTGCTGCCGGTGTTATCACAATGGCTAGTCTAGGGTCAATCGGATTTGCATCCCTACTCATGGGGACCAAAGATGGTGAAGGTGGCAGTAATTCCATCAGTTATTGGGTACCTAAAGGACAAGAAGCAACTGTATGGTTCGGCTCAAAGCACTTGGAATCAATGAAAAAATCCGACTTTGAAGGACAATCACAGACCTCTACGACCAAGATGGCTGGGGCACAGGGTGTTTGGGGTGGAATGCCAGTAACAGTGGTTTATGTGCCACACGAAGAAAACAAAAACTCGCCAATATCAAGTGGTCTTCCTCGCTTTCAATTCAAAGATGGAGTTGACCAAACGGGAGCTATTATTGGGTTTGGTGGAGAAATGGAAGAGAATCCGAAGTGGTCAACGCTAAAAATTCACGATAACATCGTCATTATTATGTCACGTTGCACACATCTTTGTTGTATACCTGGATGGCAACTTGTTGCAAATGATTTCACCGCTGATAACTGGTTACCTGGTGGCCTAGATTCAGGGGGTAACAAATTATTTTGCATCTGTCACTCAAGTAGATTTGACCCGACAACAATTGAGAAGAATACAAACATCAACAAATCTACA
>JACNFL010000204.1 GCA_014384685.1 Methanobacteriota archaeon | reverse complement strand
GCATTGAGAAGTGCTCTAGTCCATCGGATTTTGATGCGTTTGCTATTTCCATATCCGCCCGCAACCCAACCAGTATTCAGTAACCAGCATGAAGCGTTGTTCTCTGCAACTTTCTTAGATAATAGGTTTGCATAGACACTAGGGTGCATAGGCATGAATGGTGCCCCAAAACAAGCCGAGAAAGTAGCTTGAGGTTCGACAACCCCAACTTCTGTTCCAGCCACCTTAGCTGTGTAACCTGAAATGAAATGGTAAGCGGCTTGGTCGGGTGTTAGCCGTGAGATAGGCGGGAGAACCCCAAAAGCATCACAGGTGAGAAAGACCACATTTTTTGGTTGGCCTCCTCGGCTTTCAATAACCCGATTATCAATCGCTTCAAGAGGATATGAACCACGGGTATTTTGGGTCAAAGAGGTATCATGGAAATCTGGTACTCCATTTTTATCCAAGATGACATTCTCAAGAATTGTACCCGGCATTCTTGTAGTAGCAAAGATTTCCGGCTCATCTTGTTCAGACAAGTCAATCATTTTGGCATAACATCCGCCTTCAAGGTTGAATACACCATCATGGTTCCAGCCGTGCTCATCATCACCAATTAATGGCCTATTTGGGTCAGCAGATAGTGTGGTTTTACCTGTACCAGATAGTCCGAAGAATACTGCACAGTCACCTTCTTGTCCGACATTGGCAGAGCAATGCATGGGCAACTGCCCCTGGGTTGGAAGAATATAGTTCATCACTGAGAAAATTGATTTTTTTATTTCTCCAGCATACTTAGTTCCACCAATGATAACTTGCTTCTCAGAAAAGCAAACGATTACAAAAACTCCCGAATTAATACCATCAATCTCAGCATCAGCCAAAAAGTTAGGTGCATGTAAAATCGTGAACTCAGGAACATGTGATTCAATCTGTTCTTGACTCGGTCTTAGAAACATATTACGGGAAAAAGCAGCGTGCCAAGCATTTTCTGTAACAACACGGATTGGTAGTCGCTGGTTTTCATCAGCTCCTGCATAGAGATCTTGGACAAATAACTCTGGCTTTGAGTTCAGATAAGTACGAACTTTTTGCCGTAGATTATCAAAGACATCTCGTGTGGTCGGGGTATTCACATCCCCCCACCAAACATTATCTTCAACTAATTCTTCTCTAACGATAAATTTGTCATTTGGAGAGCGACCAGTTCGCTCCCCTGTTTCAGTGATGAGTACACCATGTGCACTGAGAATTCCCTCCTCTCTTTTCACGGATTTTTCAATTAAATTTGTGACGTCGTTATTCCAGTGAATATACCCTGTTGGTGTTAATCCATGTGCACCTAGGCCGACAGGTCCCGGAGGAGCGCCATCCTCTCGGATGAGGGTCGTCATATTGGGGGCGGGTCGCAGGACCTCTTAGAATGCTACGGAACGAATATATGTTGATTAAATCATAATTTCAGTATTCCATCCAAGGGCGACCTTGATGGATAAGGTCGGTTCTGAGACATTTAGATGAGGGACGAATCGGCTGATGAGGATGACTCAGTCATCCGGAAACGAGCCTTTGACATGGGCGGTGGCCTAGATTTATCCAGCTTCCTTAGCCAAGACATCGTTGAGGAAACAAACCAACTTCCGTCACCCCAATCAGAACAACCCGAAAAGGAAGTTGTCGACGAAGCAATGGGTGATATTTTCGACCCATTTGTAGATGGTCCTAGACCGGGTGATGTACAACGAGATGGCACCGTTCAATTAGAAGCAGAAATGGACAGTATTACTGAGTTGGCAACGACGGGGGAAAAGCGCCTTCACTGGGGTATCATGGTTGGCATGATTATCGTTTATTCTCTGGTAGGTTGGTTAGTAGGAACTACTCTTGACCCAATGATTGGTCTAATCGGTTTACTCGGTTTGGCAACTCTTGGTTTTGTATTAGGTGAACGATGGATTCCTGACCCCGCGATGAGGATGCTTGGAATTACTTGGGTAATTATCACCATGAAACTCTTGTATGGGTTGGCTATTGATCTAGGTCACTGGGAGTTGTGGGGTGTTTTCCCACTTGACCCGACCATGTTAGGTGGAGTATTGCTCGCTCTTGTTGGTCTGAATGTCTGGATATCTTATCACCATGATGAAGATGCAATCGCTGCTCAAGCAACATTAGTTCTGCTCGCAATAGGCTCTGGTGCTGGAGCGGTGTATGGGCAAATTGGTGTTGCAGCAGGGATCATTGTTGCCACCATCTTGCTACATGGTTTAGCATGGCATCGTAAAAGCGGCAATCTTGCCTCACTTGGAATCGCAGCCTCTAATTTGTGGATTGGATTGCACGCTTTCAGTAATAATTGGAAAATTGGCGCTCTAGAAATCGTCCCATTTGACGATTTGTTGCTACTATTCCTTCTGCTTGGTGGTATCAATGCCGTAAATGCGGTAATGGCGGCAAGGTTTTCAGCCGAGAAAAATTGGTTTTCCGATGGATTACAGTTGGTTGGACTCGGCCGACCTGGATTATGGTCAGTTTCGATTGGATTAGGAATGATTGGTGCCTTACTGGCAATTTCAGCAAATCGCGCAGAGACTTCCTATGCCCTTGCATTGATTATGATGCTCCTTGCCTGTTTTGGTGCATCGTATTTGGTTGTCAGAAAGGTTCCAAAGAGCCGAGTACTTACTCCACTTGCTACTGCATTGCCTGCCTTAATCTTGATTCTAATCATTCAGTTATCTGTGTCCTTCACAGCACCTTTTGGAATCGGAGCATACGAAGTATTCGCAGTTGGCGCGGCTATCCTTACAGCATTCATACTACTATCGAATCAATCGCTGGTAAGTGACCATGTTTTGTGGGGTGGAAGCCTCGTATTGATTCTCTTGATGACGATTTTAATTCCAGCCACTCCCTCCGCTCAAGGAGGTGACGGGGCACTGGTTTTGTTCATCGCACTGGGAGCAATTCATTTTGGTACAGCGGCCTTAGCCCTATTGAGAAAATCACCTTCTCTCGCAGGTGTAACAATACTTGCACCATGGCTCTGGGTTCTGTTAATTTCTTTATGGGCAATGGGTGCACAAACTTTCAACGCGGCAAATCAATCCTGGGAATTAGCAGCAGGTGTAGTCGGTTGGGATGGTAATTATTTGGTTGCGTATCTTGTAGTAGTGACGATATTACAGTACCCTGTGAATAAAGCCCTTGGGGAATCAGGCGTAAACCTAGCCGCTCGCCTAGTAGGACTTTCAGAAGTTGGTGCGAGATTACGTGATAGTGGTTTGTTGAAGTTATGGAATATCGGTTTTATTCTCTCACTTATCATTTGGATTGTAGTATCCCGTGGAAGTGATGTTTCAGGTTACGGGTTGATTTTAGGTTTAGCAGTAGTATTAGCAATCAATATCTTTGCAGAATGCCGTGGTGAGCATCAAGATAACCCACGCACTTTGATGGTGTTGTTTGGAATCACAACTTTGTTGCTACAATGGCGCAACGGGCTTGATGCGGCTTGGATGCTGATGATGGTAGGTGGCCTTGGTTCTCTTGTATTATTTAGTAAAAATATCGAAACTGAGGACATTCTCAGTCTATTGATGGGATTCTTAACCGCTCAAACAGTGATATTCTCACTTGATCAGAGAACCACATCTTTGTTGGAAGGTGAGCAATTATTGCCAACTGAAAGCACAGGATGGGTAATTCTTATCTCAGTATTGTTGACTCTTGCACTATATCTTCCAAGGGCTGGAAAAATGGAGAAATTGCTCAAACCAGCAGCATCTTCGGCATTGATGTTGATGGCAACAGTTTGGGCTATGGCGGCAGATGGAATGACATTTACTCAACTTTCAATTTCCGCTCTAATGTTTGTTGGTTCAGCCTTTTGGTTAGCCGCTCAAGGTGAATTACGCGCTGAACTAAAGGCGGTTGGTGCAAGAGATAAGAGGAGAAGCAGAATGGAACGAATTGATGAAGTCCAACGTTCTTTGGAGGCGAGTGGGTCATTACCATCTCTACTTCAACCGGAACAACTTTCTCTTCCATCAGGCGAACATTCACCCTCTTCCTCATTGATGATAAGTGGTGAACAGGAATCGGCTCTTTCTGGCAATTCTGAATTAACTCTTAATGAAGCATCAAAAACGTATCATTTTGATTCTGAAGAGGCCGCTGCCGCGGCCGCTAGCGGTGACGTATCCATTGAACACATGTCACAAGCCAAATCAGTAGGTGCAATCAAGACGGTTGCTCCTGAGTTGTATATGCAGGCTGAAAGAATGCGCAAGCGATCTAAGAGGAGAGGTGAATTATCTCGTGAAGAAATATTGTATGGCGACATTCATCATAAACCTGTGATTGTACTTGCCTTCATTGCCAGTATTATCCTATTTGGAGTATATACCGTGTGGAGTTTTGGTTCCGCATCAGCGGGAATATTAGTTGTGAGCGGTGCAGTTTCCTTAGTACTCATTGGTATATCACGATGGCGTGCTAGCAGTAATGATTTGAGTTTGCCAGATGTACTTGGAATCGAAACCCCATTTGCTGCTACAATAGCTGGCTTGACTTTAATGCAAATTACAGGTAGATTAGCAGCGGGAGCATCTCTTGGAAATCAATTGGATTTTGGTGTATTTGCAATCATTGTATTGCTAATTATTGGTATTTCTCTAACTGGTCGTAAGGACTTGGTACATCGAATCCCAGCAGCAATTGAGTGGTATGTGGCAACCCTCCTTGTATCCCGAATTGCTGGTGCTATGATGGCAGGAACTATGCCAATGCCAGTGTTGACAGACCCATTTACTCCATTAGAAGGAGGAGACACACTTTCTTACACTGTTCCGTGGTTGTTAGTTGAAGGCGTGTTGCTGGCTTGTGTTGTAGGGTGGGATTGGATAGAGGCAGTAAGAAGACGACATAAACTACCAGATTTTCATGGCGCCGCAAGCAGAGGTGGGTGGGTAGTTTCAGTGGCCATGCTTTCTATTGGTCCAGTAGCAATCATAGCAATTGTACTGGGTTTGCGCCGTTCAATCCAATGGCAACAACCAGCAGCAGTTGGAATCATCGTACTTAGTACGGTTATAGCGGCTCGTTCGCTAGCGAGTTGGTTTGACGGATTAGTTGAATTCATCCCACATTTGATGATTATTCTAGGATTAATTTCTCTTGCTTGTTTGGTGTTAAGTGTACCAATGCGAAAGCCTGGTTGGAGTTCCACATGGTCTTGGGA
>JACNFL010000173.1 GCA_014384685.1 Methanobacteriota archaeon | reverse complement strand
GGATTGGAATCGCTATATGGGTCGTAGCAATGATTTTTGGTGCCATCACTCTGTGAGTTGAATATATGTTCGACGATGGTTCTGATGAATTGTTAGGCGGCCTTTGGCCTTTCATGAAACGGATTCTAATATTGTTCATGCCCTTTTGGGTTTTCTTGATTTGTTGGACACTTGGAATAAATTTGTTTATTTCAGCAATTGTTGCAGGAGCATCATTGTCAATAATCCAGGTTTTTGAGAAAATGAAATTGAAACGACATTTAGAATCAAAATGAGTTGGAGAAAGTGTCATTAAGGGGGGCGCTAAGGGTATGAGTGGGTGGTCGCATCGGAATTGTGGATTGGGTGATGGAAATTGTCGGGGTATCTACTCCATCAACTCTTGAATTGATTTTTTTGATGAGTGCATTTTTGGGGACCGCATTTTTCCTAGTTCTGATGGTTTTGATGTTGCTTGGTGATATCGTAGGCGGCGTGTTTGATTCCGTTCTAGATACAGATTTCAGCATGGATTCTGACCTTTCCTTTGAATTGTTCAGCATCCAAGGTTTAGCGGCAGCGATAATGATGTTTGGATACGTTGGTATGTTTACAATCAAAGCCACAGATACCGAAGTCTATGCAGTAATTGCAGGTGGCATGGCGGCGATGATTTCCATGTATGGTGTTGGTTTGATGCTTAAAGGAATTTCAGACCTTCAAGTAGATGGGACGATGAATTATGAAGATGCAATCGGCCAACGCGGTGAAGTTTATTCGCGAATTAAACCAGATGAAACAGGACAAGTATCTGTCGCTGTAGATGGGACATTGCGTACACTAAAGGGGCGCAGCAAAGACAAAACCCAATTATTAGATAGTGGCGATTTTATCCGAGTAGTAGATGTAATAGGTTCAACATTGATTGTAGAATCATTAGATATTAATGAAGTTACAGAAGAGGTGTAGTGGAAAAAATGACAGATCACACAGGTGCAGGCGCATGGGGCGTATTGATAATTTTTGGAATTTTAATTTTGATGGCATTCATGTTCATCATGTTGGTGACACGATACAAGCGTTGTGCATCTGACGAAATCCTCGTTGTGTTTGGTCGCGTGAAGGGTTCAAGGGCCTCTATATGTATTCATGGGGGTGCTACATTTGTTGTACCGCTGTTTCAGGATTACAAGAAACTCAGTCTAGTTCCGATGACTATTCAGATTAATTTGACCAACGCACTATCACTACAGAATATTCGTATTCACGTTCCTTCAACCTTTACTGTTGGTATTAGTACAGACCCGGTCCTCATGAACAACGCTGCAGAGCGCTTGCTTCACTTGAACAAGGCACAAATCGAAGAAATGGCTTCTGAGATTATCTTTGGTCAACTTCGATTGACGGTTGCATCACTCACTATTGAGCAGATTAACCAAGACCGCGACAACTTCCTTGAGTCCATCCGCACAAACGTTGGCCATGAATTGCACAAGTTGGGTTTGGAACTAATTAACGTGAACATCACCGATATTACTGATGACTCAGAGTACATTGACAGCATTGGTATGAAGGCTGCAGCTACTGCAGTAAACGCTGCAAAGGCAGATGTTGCCATCGCAGAACGTGATGGTGCAATTGGTTCCGCAGAAGCAAACCGTGTTCGTGACATCCAGGTTGCCGAGAACGCTGCAGAAGCCGAGAAGGGAATGAAGGCTGCTAGAGCAGACCAGCGTATTTTCGTTCAAGGCCAAGAAGCACTGGCTATTGAGGGGGAGAACACCTCCAAGGCTAACATTGCTGAATACAATGCTGGTTTGGCAGAGAAAGAAGCAGAAGCAATGCGTCGTGCAGAAGTTGCTCGAAGAACTGCTGAAATGGAAGTTCAGAAAGCGCAGTATAATCTTGAGCAAGAGCGTCTGAAAGCAGAAGAAATCGTTCGTGAAGAGATTGCTAAGACCCAGATTGAAATCGCTGCAGAGGCTGAGGCAGAGCGCCAACGCCGTATTGCACGGGGTGAAGCAGATGCAATTCTTGCTAGATATACCGCAGAAGCAGAAGGTGTGCAGAAGGTTTTGGAAGCAAAAGCAACTGGTTACAAGAGTTTAGTCGCTGGCGTAGGTGGAGACCCCAAGGCTGCAGCAACACTACTCATGGTTGAGAAGATTGAGTCCATGGTTGATGCACAGGTCGAAGCAATCAAGAATCTAAAGATTGACAACATCACAGTTTGGGATTCAGGCGGCGATGGAGATGGAAGTTCAACATCCAACTTCATCAGCAGTCTTGTGAAGAGCCTACCACCTATCCACGATGTGGCTGCCAATGCAGGAGTTGATCTTCCTGAATATCTTGGTACTGTGTCAGATAAAGACAATTCTGAATAATTTTCAGATGATGGAGATGAAGGGTGTAAACCCTTGAATTGCTATTTTTATTGCGTTAGCCTTGACATAGACCCACCAAACCATTGAAGTTTGACTGGTATTCGCCGTACCATGCGTCCACGTGCGTTTGCGATGTTAGTCCTGCTCACGATGATTGCACCAACCCTGTCAGGCTGTTTTGGAAACGACGAACCACCAGTTGAGACCGAAGAATCCGTCTTTGATTTCGACCAACCAATTGCAAACAATACCTTCTATCATTTTTCAAACTGGACTAATGCACTTGATATGTCTGCAGACCAACTAAACTTGTCAGACAATATGACTCCAATTTGGTCTCTAGGGACTTATTACGGGACTGGTTTTGACACCTTTGAGCCAACTATTGGAATTACTTCATCTGGTACAATTGTCTTTACCAATCACAACGGTTTTGGAATGGGTACACACATTATTCGTAGTCAAGACCAAGGTCAAAATTGGGAGGACGTGGGGCCATTTTTGTCAGGTGCTACAGGTCAAGTTGCCAACTCTAATGACCCGTATGTGTACGTTGACCCCTGGACAGACCGCATCATGAAATTCGATATGCATGCATTAGCAGTAATGTTTGTTGAATGGTCTGATAATGAAGGAGAAAGTTGGAGTTTACCTTTCCCCGCTTCTGGAGTTTATACACCTCAAGACCACCAATCAATTGCTTCAGTTCCTCCCGGTCCTGATTTTTCGGGGCCACTTTTGCATGAAACAATCTACGTTTTCTGCATTAATACAGGTGCACAAGGCCCAATTGGGGCTTTTTGTGATACTTCACTAGACGGTGGGATGACTTGGGAAGGGCAAGTTGCTGGCTGGCCAAATGGTGTTTTACAATGCGCAGGTCTTCATGGCCATTTAATCGGAGCAGATGATGGTGCAATCTATCGTGGAAATCCATCATGCGATGGTCCTGCTGCATATCGCTCTACGGACGGTGGCCGCACTTGGAGCGAGCATACTATTGACACACAACATCAATCACGTGGACATGAAATAGCACTTGGAACTGATGAAGCGAGTAACGTTCACGCACTTTGGGTGGCTACAGATGATTTGCCTTACTATTCATTTTCATCTGACCAAGGTGAGACTTGGAGTACTCCTTTGATGGTCGCACCACCAGGTGTGAACTATACTGGATTCCCAACGATAGCTGGTGGTGCAGATGGAAGAGTTGTGTTTGGCTACATAGGTGAATCAAATCATTCAGAGTGGTCTGGGTACATGGGCATCATTACAGATACGTATGCTGAAAACCCGCTGATTACGACAGTTGCAGTTAATGAAAAATGGGATTATCTCGATGAGACGGAAGATTGTGGTTCTGTGCGCTGTGGCGGCTTTGGAGATTTCATTGATGTTGTAATTGATGTAGAAGGCAGGCCCTGGATTGCATTGGCTCACAATATCTACAATGACGAAGCGATAATTGGAACATTATCAGCGGGGCCTGCTCTTCGTGGCCCATTACAACCTTTAACTGAGTTACCAGTCGGTGGTTTAGATACTCTCAAATTGTAATGAAATGATTGGATTCAAGTCATGTGAACTAACTGATTTTACTAATGGAAATATGGGTTTTAATCAAAATTGTGGGGGTAAAATTCAATGACAAATTATGGTTTTGTGATTGATAATAGAACCTGTATTGGTTGCCACGCATGTACAGTTGCTTGCAAGTCTGAACACGACGTACCGATAGGCGTTAACAGAACGCATGTCAAATATATTGAGACGGGTACTTACCCTAATTCATCACGTGAATTCTCTGTTCACCGTTGCAATCATTGTGAAGATTCACCCTGTACAGTAATTTGTCCAACTAATGCATTGTTCAAAAGAGACGATGGAATTGTTGATTTTGACAGCGACCGATGTATTGGTTGCAAGTCTTGTATGCAAGCTTGTCCTTACGATGCACTATACATTGACCCTAACAATGGTACTGCTGCAAAGTGCAATTACTGTGCCCACAGAATTGAACATTCTTACGAACCAGCATGTGTAATTGTTTGCCCGACTGAATCAATAACCTCAGGTGATTTAGATGACCCGAATTCTAAGATAGCACAATTAGTTGCTACTCAAGAAACGACGGTTAGAAAGCCAGAATCAGGTGCTAATCCAAATTTGTATTACATCAAGGCAAGTGAAGAAATGCTTGACCCAGCCGCAACTGAGAGAACAGGTTCAGGGGTTTGGACTGAACAAGCATTTGGAGTCGGGCACTTTGCTAAGTACGCAGATGCACGTTTATCGGAGGCAGATACACCTTCAATGATAGTTCAATTAGCGCTTGAAAAGAAAGCGAAAGCAGCAGCCCCTAGAGATCAAGCAATCATTCGTGATGTTATGTCACAACTTAGTGACATGTCACCAAAAGCCAAGAGAGTTTACGATGCACCTTCAAAGGGTGTTCTTTGGGGTTGGGAAGTATCTGCATATATTTGGACAAAAGGCATTGCTTCTGGAACTTATTTGATGGCAATGCTAGCAATGTTCGCAGGCATAATTGAGATGACAGATACGCTTTGGTGGACAATCATCGTAATTGGCTTAGGTTTTCTTGGAATCACCGGTTTATTATTGGTAAAAGACCTTGATAGACCAGATAGATTTCTGTATGTTTTGCTAAGGCCTAATTGGTCGTCTTGGTTAGTAAAGGGCGCATACATATTAGGTGGGTTTGGAGCCATATTGTCTGCTAGTGCTGCAATTCTATTGTTGACCTTGACCGTTCCTTGCTAACTTACCTTGCAATTGCTGGAATCCCGCTATCCACTCTGACTGGTGTGTACACTGCTTGGCTTTTCCAACAAGCAAAGGCTAACTCATGGGCTCA
>JACNFL010000218.1 GCA_014384685.1 Methanobacteriota archaeon | reverse complement strand
GGGACCCATCTTAGAGGTACTATTCGTGGCAGTAGTCCATCGATTGGAGCGCATGTGTGCGGGGCCAACCTGATTGTTCTGTCAACCTCACCTTTCAGTAAATTCATCAGAATCGTTTGTGCGGTGTCGTCCAAGTTGTGGCCAAGAGCCATCCATTCTGCACCAACTCGCTTCGCCAACTCATTCAATCCTTGACGGCGAAATACTCCGCAGTATGAGCAGGCTTTGAGGCCGTTTGCCTCTTTGTTTGCAGATGCTAAATCATCCATCATGTCAACAACTTCATCCATACGAGAGAAATCAAGTTCAGGATAGGATATGGTTTCAACTCTAATCCCATGGCTTTCAGCAAGTTCAAGCGCTTTCACCATTGAGGGTGCGCGGTATCCATCAATGCCTTCATCAACAGTTCCTGCTACCAATTCAATGTCTCTTCTTGGCCCTAGAATTTTGACCATCATATCAAGGAGGACTGCTGAATCCTTTCCGCCGGAAATACATACAAGAATTATTCTGGGGGACCCATCTTCTTTTCTAGCATTTTTTGGAAGTTTTAATTGTTCACGCATTGCTTTGGATGTTCTCTTACGAATAGAGTCCTCGAGGTGGCGATGACAGAGGTGAACTCCACTGTATCGTTGATGAATCACCGCTTGGCTTTGACAGCGGCTGCAAGTTGCAACAGTGATTGCACTCATTGATTTGAGCCACTCAGCCGTTTGTTTTCAAATGAGCGTGTCAAGAGATTACTGAATATTCCAATTGGAATTTAGTTTTTTCAATTGAAAATTCACTCATTAGAAATTTAGTTTTTTTCGATGAAATAATGGTCGCATCAGGCGTGAAAAAACACTCCAATTCGCTAAAATCCTGATTTTTCAGTTGGCGAATTGATTTTACTACCCAAACCGGCCCTTTAGGGGCCGGATGCGCAAAACCTCTTGAAGGCGTAGGCGACGTGATGTATTTTCAGGGAGTGGACATGCTACAGAGATTACTGGCTACATTCGGACGCATTGATGGCGTTCAAGCAGCTTCAGTCGTTGATGTGGATATGAACGAAATAGCCACCTTCCTGACTCCGGAATTGAAGGGTATAGAAATTTCACACGGTCTTTCTGATTCTCTTAGGGAGATAGGCCGAGCCTCCTCACAAGCTAGCATAGGTGAGTTGCAACAGTTCTGGGTGGAATCAGAATCTGGCAACATTATCATAGCCCCACTCTCTGGTGGATTTTCCCTCTTTGTCTCTAGTCAAGGCACAGCCAATATTGGTAGACTAAGACATGAAGTGCGAGCGAGAACGAGTGTAATAGAGGATTTATTGAGGTGATATGATGTTTGAACTACCAATGGGCGAACCGGTTGATGGAGAAATAGATTTGAATGTGGAATTGAAAACTTTCCCATTTGATTTCGGGGCGATAACTTACTTCAAGCCGAGAGCAAAGAATCCCGTGGGTCATCGCCTTATTTGTGCCGGCGATTCGGCTGGATGGCTAGCAGATTCTAGTAAAAACAAGAAATTTGTTGCAGCAGAAGATGCTCGCACTGAATTACGCACTCTTTCCAAATCAATGGATTTGAGAGCAAGAGCTGTGATTTGGACTCAATCTGAGTTTGAGCAAGTGGCTCGAGGTTTGCTTGAGGCATTCGTTGACCCTGCAGCATTAGGAACTCTGCTCCCCATGCCAAGGATAGAGGGTCATATTCCCACTAAGGATCTTGCATTACTAATTGAAACACTTGCAAAGAGTGATGTTACTAGAGGGGCATGTGCGCTTGAGGAAGGAATGCTTGTACACACAGAAGGAACACTTCCCGCTGATTCTGAAGAATTTACAATCATGGTTCAAAACCACCTCAATGCAATGGAATCATTTGCTAAAGGTATGGGGCAAGAGCGACCCCTTGCCTCCTCACTTTCTCTTGTTGATGGTTCTCTTTTAGTCGCCCCAGCAGGCGATTCTGCAATTGCAGTATGGACTGATTCTGAGGCGGACCACACCGCATTGTTAGCAAACGCTGCAGCGATGTTGAAGACGGAATCATCCGGCTTGGCCGGCGATGATGCAGGTGAACCACTACCGGAAGGAACCTCCATCAAAGATTCCAAGAGCGGAATTGACCAGACACTTTCTGCTTTGAAAATGGCTAAGGAAGATTCTACCACAGGTTATCTAGAATCGGTTCCTACTGCTGGAATTACTGTTGCAATCACCTTGATTGATGGTATCCCTGTTGGAATTCGTAGCCAGGGAATAACCTCTACTGAGAAGGCGGTTACAAATGCGACATCATCCTCTAATCGTCTTCGTCTCGTTAGGCTTGATAGGGCAATGAGATTACTTCTAAGATCAAGTACTGTTGAGGATTGGTCGCTCCGTAATTTCTGTGATTCCCTTGCCTCATGCCGTACTAGAAGTGAGGACAGAAAAAGCCTACTGAAAGGCCGTTTGGAAGTTTTGTATGGATTTGAACTTGGTTTTGAATCAATGCAAAGTGGACGCCAAAATTGGAAACTTGTTGATGATGGGGTGGCTGCCGATGGTTTGCCTGGCACGACACGAAAGAGTCTGATGGGTCCAGTTGTTGCAGAGTTACAAGCCAGAATCCACACTCAAGCAAATGATGTTGCTAGATTGGAAAAAGAGAGTACTAAGATGCAGGAAAAAGTTGAGGATACAAGAACTCAACGTGACCAACTAAAAACCGAACTTTCAGCACTGCAAGAACTTCTTGAAGAAGGCCGAGATGAGCGCATGTCACTTTCATCCCAACTTGATGATTCCTCGGTAAAAATTCGTGAAAAGGAACAGATTGGTGAAGAACAATCTGCTCGAGCTGAACGCCTTGCTCGTCGAGTGGCAGAATTGGAGAACCAAGTAAAGAAACGAGCCGAAGAGATGGCATCTGCTCTTGGAGAAATGGAATCTCGCAAGGAATTGCTCACTGCCTTAGAGGGATTACTTGCTGAGGAGGTTAGAGTAAAGTCAGAACTTGAGACCTCTGAATCCCGTTTGACTGAAGTAAGGCGAATCATAGATGATGATGAGAGAGTACAGAGGGTATTGCACGAACAGGTGGGGGCACAGAGAGAGCGTCATCGCGGTGCAACTGCAGAACTCAACGAACTTGAACGCCAAGTTGAGCAACGAAGAGATGAACTAACCTCAATAGAAGGAGATTTACACTCAAGCCGCGGAATGGTTGAGGAGGAACGACTTCGTTGTGCTGAAATGGATAGAAAGCACACACTATTGCAATCGGAACTCCGTGAATTGATGGAGGAACGTCGTCAACTAATGCGTGAACTCGGTGATCTTGACACCCGCAGAGGTGCATCAGAAGCCGAGTTAAGAATGCTGATAGAACAATCAGAAGATCTAGAATCTGCACATGAACTTGCTCTTGCTGATATTGCAGAAGCGGATCGTATCCGGGCCCGCCTCTCAGAAGAACCGTTGGCCCGTGCTTTACTTGGTGACGAATCTGGATTAGCGATGCTTGAGCCAGTATTATCACGAATGACATCAGCTCGTTCACGCGGTTTCAGCGTAGTTTTGCTTGACCGGGCAGTTGAGCGCGGCTTGCAAGTAATTCAGCACACTGTTGACGAGGTCGCTCAAACACCACGATACCTACTTTCTACAGAAGTCATGGATTTACTAAGTCAGCAGGCTCCCGAAACGGCAGATACAGTCCGAGGGTTGACTCGGTGGTCTGTTCAGAACAGGTTGGAGCACAAACTTGCAGAAACAGTATCCAATGTTGTCCTTGACCTAGAAAACCTACTCAATGATTACGAGCAATCGGTCACGATGTTGATGCATCTCAGAGAAGTATTGCGTCAAATGTCAGAACTTGGCTTACCCAGCGAACAAATTGAACATCTAGAAAAGATATCTCACATGCCAGAAGCACTCCCTGCTGTTTCAAAAGAGGTACGCAGATTGATTCAACACGCGCTAGATGAAATTTACATTGAGTCTGACCAAAGGACTACTGGTGAAGCAGTTGGCTTGGAAGGTACAGTTGAAGTCCTAGAGCAATTGAAGTATCGCCTAGAGGTAAGTGGCCTTACTGGTGAAGTTCCAATTGGAGATTTATGGACCTTCCAAAATAGTGGAATGTTACCATTTGAATCACATTCACTTACTGCCGTTGAGCGACCAGAAATCAATAATGCAGCCGTTGCTCATATGAATCCAAGTTCAGATTCACAACAAACGGAATCATCTCCAATTGTCGCTGCAAATGATGTACAACCAACTGATTCAAGTCAAACATGGGAACCAATAGATGCCCCAAGTGATAGCGATGGCGTTGATCTTACCAGTAGGATGACCATTGGCTTACCCGATTCTGAGGTGCTTGGAACCGTTGAAGAAATTAGTGACTTGGCAGACATTGATATGCAGTTAGCAGAAATGGATTCAGCATCATCTACTCGAGATGATACGATTAATGGTGTAGAGCCACCAGTAAATCCTGAACATCGCTCTGAGTTATCCTCCCTTGAGGATGAACTTTCCGACCTTGAATTGTGAGGTGTATATTGTGAGTGATTCACAGGACGTATGCGAAGGTGCACAACCTATGCCAGGGGTAGAACTTGAGGGTCAGCAAGTATATCCAACAGGTTTGGAAAAGTTTGTTTCAATCGCTTGCGTTGGAGCCTCTGTATTGATGATTGCCCCAGCGCTTGCGGTTGATCTTGCTCTACCTGGGTTAATTCAGGTTCCGCTTATCATTTGTGGACTTCCCATTCTTGGATTTTCAATGGCTAGATTACTAACTCACGCAATTCATTTTGCAGCAACAAATTAGTTGGGTATTCAATCAGATGACAAGTCTGGAAGATATGATTCGATGAATGAAGCAATGCGGTTCCATGGTAGAATATATTTCAATCCTGCAACGAAAATCAACATCAACATAGCTGATATTACTTTACCATAAGTCAATTGCAACTCAAGAGACTCTTGTACTTGGCCGCTCCATTGTGAAGAACCAAATATCGCTACTAAATCAAGGATTAAGTCATCGAATTTCAGGGCTAGCATTGCACAGAAAATTACCAAACTAAAGATTCCAACTGTATGGACAAGATGTCCATTCAACATATTATCAAATTGAGTGACATACTCTGGGTCTTTCTTGCAAGATTCAGGAAGCCTGAATGCATACTCCAACTGGCGTATTACTGCAAATCCAGATTCTGAGAAAATTATCATCAACATTGCCAT
>JACNFL010000238.1 GCA_014384685.1 Methanobacteriota archaeon | reverse complement strand
TGACAAAAATCATCTAGTAGCGGAGGTAAATTTGTCAGCAGTCAGCCGTTTAGTGATGGTGAATCTTGATACGGGTGAGCAGCGAATTATTGGTGACCCGCTTTTCCCCGTCGCAAACCCATCAATTGGGCACGGCGTGGTTGCTTGGCAACATAAGTGGGGGCTAAATTCAATGGACCCAAATGATGCAGAATTAGATTGGGATGTCAAGTACCACATTATCTTGGAAAATCATTCATATCAACTTCACACTGAGGACGAATTCAACCAGACTGAACCACAAGTGATGGAAGGGTACATTGCTTGGCTACAAGATAGTGGAGGCGAAGAACCACCTGAGGTGATAATCTACAGTCTTGAGGAAACTTTTGAGCCATACTCATCACGAACATTGCAAATAGCAATCATTACTTTGATTCCGTTGTTAACGATATGGATGATTCAAAGGCAAAGGGAAAACATTGATTCAACTGATGAAGAAGAATGATTCCAACATGTGCTTTTATTCAATTAGTAATTGAAAGCATGCGATTTAGAGCCAAGATTGCATCATCAGCAATCTGCCCGGGTACGACAATTTGATTGATCACCTCTCCAGCCACGAGTGACTCAAGAACATCAGCCAAAAACGCTGGATGAATCATGTACATAGTTGAACAAGGACATACACCTGGGTCTAAGCAGACTACTGTTTTGTCGGGGTATTGTGCATCCAATCTCTTGACAAGGTGGATTTCAGTACCAACACCAATTACGGCGCCACTTGGAGCATCAGCAACGAAGCGGCGAATCATTTCAGTTGAGCCGGATGCATCTGCAGCATCAACCACTGCTCGCTCACATTCGGGGTGAGCAATAACCAATGCATCAGGATTCTCTTTTCGCAGACTATCAATTTGCTCAACAGTGAATCGTTGGTGAACCGAGCAGTAACCATGCCAGAGTACGAACTTAGAGGCATTTAAGTCATTCCAATCTGGTTGGGACATTGGATTCCAAACTGCCATATCATCCTCTTCGTAACCCATTGCTAATGCAGTGTTACGACCCAAATGTTGGTCAGGAAAGAACAGGACTTTACCATTTTCACCGGCTCGCTCCAGAGCCCAATCTAGGACTCCAGCAGCATTTGTGGAGGTACAAACAAGCCCACCATGATATCCGACAAAGGCTTTGAGGTCAGCGCTTGAATTCATGTAAGTAACAGGTACTAGGTATGCTTCTCCTTTACCTGCGGGGCTGTCCGGGTTTTCACGAATTGCAGGGTCATCAAGTTGACATTCATTGAGAAGTTCATTCCAACATGCCTCAACATCTGGTAAATCAGCCATGTCAGCCATTGAACATCCTGCTCTGACATTTGGCATGACAACTTTTTGCTGATCTGAAGTCAGAATGTCAGCCGACTCAGCCATGAAGTGAACTCCACAGAATACTATGTATTCAGCCTTAGAGTCAGCAGCTTTCCTTGCTAGAAGGAATGAATCCCCCGTTTCATCAGCATGTTCAACGATTGAATCACGTTGATAGTGATGTCCTAAAATCATCACTTTATCCCCAAGTTGCTGTTTTGCTGACAAAATCCGTTGACGAGTGAGTTCGGAATCAGCATCTGATTCATCATCGTTGATGGAGCAAATGGCCAGCGGTAGGCTCTGCATTCAACCACTTCCGGGATATCTACCGGTCGCCGCCACCGCTTTGAATGCATGCATTATCCGGAACCTTGTCGGAAAGGGGTGGAAGAGCGCTATGTTGGCTTGGGAGCAGGGAAAAATCATCCATATAGGGGCTGAGGCTGAAGTTTCTAATGGGCATTATTTGGGATTAGCAGCAGTTCGAAAACTGAGGCGTCCTAGGGGTTACCGAGACCCTGCTCTTGACCGCAGACTGACAAATCATAGAATGGCAGCCGAAGCAAAAATGCTAGCCCGATTGTCCAATTCAGGTTTGCCGGTGCCTCATCTCTTAGCGTGCGAGATGAGTAATGGTACAATGATACAATCCCTCGTCCCAGGTTCACAACTGGTTGATGTTTTGAGAGATAGTGAATTTGATGTTAAAACCGTAATGCTTGAAGTTGGAAAAGTGATTCGACAACTCCATTCAGTTGGTGCTGTTCATGGCGATCTAACTACCAACAACATACTTTGGGATGGTGATAATGGTATTTCTCTAATTGATTTTGGTCTTTCCCAATCAACCACAGAGGTTGAGAGAATGGGGCTTGATTTACAGGTGCTAAGTGAATGTCTAAGTGCTAGTCACCCTGAACACGAAGATGCTTTAAAATGGGTTTTTGATGGTTATAATGGTGCTGAAAACCTCACCTACACAGGTTCAGATTCACCTCCTGTAAAAAGTGAAGAAGTCATCAATCGTTACAATGCCATACGTTCTAGGGTTCGTTATCACTCTTAGTTGATTCAACTGAAAAGCATCGGAATGTATCTCCAACCGATAAAGGCAGAGAGTGGGCAGAGGGCGAAGTTAGCCATCATGTAACCCGCTGCCGGCATATGTTTTCCAGAATCAATGAGTTGAATCACATCAAGACTGAAGGTTGACATTGTGGTAAATGCCCCTAGTGCTCCAGTACCAACAAGGAGAAGAATTTCAGGAGAGACCTGTTCATTGATAATTGACATAGCGATTAACACACCTAATAGAAATGATCCAACAACATTCACTCCTAATGTACCCCATGGAAACTCACTTGGAACCCACTCTGAGATAGCGTAACGAGCAACCGCCCCAAACGCACCTCCTATCGCAACTAGAAACAGTGATTTTGGCTCCATAATAGGGGGCCACTATCTGTCACTCTTTGATATTGACGAAAGAATAACTGTCGGAACTATCAACCGCATGGAGTGTATGCGACAGTCGTGAAGCGACTCTTGTTCCTGACTGGTAATGCCGGTAAATTGGCTGAGGCTAGCCACTTTTTTGAACCACTTGGATACCAAGTGGAACAGTTTCTAGTAGATGGTAAAGTTCCAATTGTGGTCGAGCCGCAATCAGACAGTTTGAAAGATGTTGCAATCGCAAAAATTGAACAAGCAAAAGCACTTTTCAATCAAACTGGCCAAGAGGCTGCAATTTTTGTCGAAGATGCTGGCCTTTTTATTGATGAATTGAGCGGCTTTCCTGGTGTAAATTCAGCATCTGTTCTAAATCAAATCGGCCTTCCAGGAATTCTTAATTTGATGTCAGAAACCATCAATCGTGGTGCAGAATTTCGCGCCCAGGCAGTACTATTCACTGGTGGGGAATTGGTGTTTGGTGAAGGGATTTGCCGTGGCACAATAACCACTGAAACGCTTGGCGAATCAGGTTTTGGTTATGACCCAATTTTTTCTCCCGAAGGAGAGGATTCCGGTCGTACTTTTGGGCAAATGGATAAAACAGAAAAAGAGGCCTTTTCACATAGGGGAAAAGCGCTTGAAAGCATAAAAAAGCAGCTGGATTTACTTGGGCGATGAGCCGTCATAGTGAAAGAGGGGTCGCATCTGCTCGCGTGTGGAGGGGAAGGCATGTCGTTTGGTCGTGTACTATTGTATCTCGCTTTATTGTTCGGCATAGTCTTTCAATTATTCCTCTCTGGTGAGTGGGAAAGTGAGTTGTATGGGTACATCTTTACTGGTTCACTATTGTTACTCGCTGCTGGTTTGTTAATGACTGGTGGAAAACCAAAGAAGAAAAAACCGCGTAAGCGTCAAGTAAGTTCTAAGCCAGATGAAAAGGAAGATGAGTTTCAGTTGCCTGAAGCTGTTGTTGAAGATGAGGATGGTGGAAGCCGCCGAGATAGAAAAGTCGCAGCCTCTGCAGAATCGACTGAGTCACAATCTGATGATATTGAAGAAGATGTAATTCAACTCGAAGATGATGCAATTGAAGAAGAGGTTCATGTCGCTGAGGAATATGTCGTTGACATAAGTGCTGAACAAGTTGAAGAGGCTGATATTGAAGAATTTGTTGAGGAACGCCGTGGTCAGCGAGCGGAAATCAAGGCGCGTATTGAGATGCGCAGAAGAGGGCAGTTGGCTGAGATTCGTGCATCAGCCGCTCGCATGTGGTCAAAGCAAGATGAAGGTGAGGATTTGTTAGCAACTCTTGCTAAACCAGGGCACGGGCTAACGGTCCTTGACGAGCCAGAACAAGTTGAAGCGGGGCATCCATACGGTGCAACATATGTTAGAGTAGATAATGCTAGGATTCTCAAATTGCGAATTCCTTTAGATACAGGTTTTGTCGCCGCTAGCGAATTTGAAGAAGAGGTTGAGGTGGAACTTGATGAATTACCTCCTCCGCCTGATGGTCTTCCAATTCCTCCCCCACCTACAGTTAGCCAATCAAAGTTAGACGCTATGAGAGATGAAATCGGGTGATAATATGTCTGAATCTCTCATAATTGAACAAGTTGCTGTTGAAGGTTCGTATCCATCAGGCGGTGTTGTTGAGGTTTGGACAATCAATAGGCCTGGCAAATTGAACGCACTAAACAGTGATGTTGTTTCTGATTTGAAAGCCGCTTGTGAAGATGCTGAAAATAATGCTGATGTAAGGGTTGTAGTGATTCGTGGGGCTAGTCCAGAACCCGTTGCGGAAGGTGAGCGGCAAAAACCACCGGCCTTTGTGGCAGGTGCAGATATCACTGAATTTGTCGGTAAGGACTCAAAAGATATTCGCCCAATTTTTGAGAATAATGCTTGGGAAGCGATTTGGAATTTATCCAAACCCACCATCGCTTCTATTGATGGATTTGCATTAGGGGGTGGCAGCGAAATCGCATTATCATGTGATTTACGAGTCGCCTCAACACGTTCAAATTTCGGCACTCCAGAGATCAACCTTGGATTAATTCCTGGAGGCGGAGCAACACAACGATTGGCAAGATTGCTCGGCTATGGTAAAGCAATCGAAATGGTCATGACAGGTGAGATGGTTTCAGGTACAGAAGCGTATCGAATCGGCCTTGTCAATCGGCTTTGTGAACCAGAGGAATTACAAAACACAACGATGCAACTAGCCACTACATTAGCAACAAAGTCACCTCTAACACTCAAATCAGCTAAGGAAGCGGTAAGAGGTGCATTAGAGCATGGAATGGCAGAAGGTCTAGAACATGAAAGAGACTTATTCTGTGCACTTTTTGATACTGAAGATATGGAAATAGGTGTAAACGCGTTTCTTAATCGAGAGAATCCTGAATGGAAAGGGCTCTGAGGGAGGGGGTAAATCTTGTCAC
>JACNFL010000196.1 GCA_014384685.1 Methanobacteriota archaeon | reverse complement strand
ACGCAGACCTAAGGCTTGGAAACTTTGGCGAAGCAGTTGTCGGTGGCCCTGTTGGAAACGATTGTGATGATATGGATGCATTCATTCACTTTTGGCCAGGTTTCAATGCAGCGACTGGTTTCGCTGATGGTGATTGGGATAACGTTTCAATCGTTGAATTTGATTGCACACTTGACACATTTTCCGCTTGGAATGACCCAAGCAAAGAGCACACAATCAAATTGAACTCAGAAAGTGGTACTTTTGACATCGCTGATGAAGATAGCGATGGTAAGATTGATGTAATGGCAATAACAAACCTCACAACTGTTGTTTTGCAGAGTTGTGCTGCCGCACCTTGCCCTGCACAAGGCAACTGGCAACAGATTGCAGTTTCCCCCTCGATTGGCTCATTCGTGCCTGCGAGTGTTGAACTTCAAGATGTGAACCAAGATGGTTCAATCGATATGGTTGTTCCAACAACATCATCAATCACAAGTTTAACTGGTGCAAGTGGTAACGAAGTCACCTCGTACTCGATGGACAATCTAGAGGAATTGAATACCGTACAGATTATTCTTTCAGACGGCTCTGGTGGCTTCCACCAGCCTCAGTCAATGCCAGTCGGTCGCCGACCTACCATGGTCCTTGTTGGCCAATTCGCTGGCGGGCCCACGAGCGCACTTGACTTAGCGATTGGAAATCGTGATTACACATACCGTTACTCAAATGGTGCTCTTCACATAGATTCAAAGGGTTGTGCTTTCGACCCATTGAACCCACAATTGAATGGATTTGGATGTGGTAACCTCGATGCAATTTCTGTTGTGCAACTTGATAATGAAGACATCGGAATTTCGGGAATGACTGTTTCTCCAGCGAGTTTCAATCCAGATAGTGGTCGTATGACCATCGGTGAAGGTACTCGGGAAGTAAACGTCACAGTTCAGAACACTGGGCTTGATACAATTTCTGGAAGTGTAGATATTGATGTCTCAGTTAAGGAGATTACCGGTGGAACTGACACTATTGTATATTCAAATGATTACGAATCTGCTGCTACAACAAACTGTGGCACTGGTTGTACATGGGCGTTTGCTGATTACGATGGTGAACAATTCTTTTGGCATGAAGAGGTAGCTGCAAATCACTCTGCTAATCCTGAGGGATACGAAGCAGATGTGAATCCGACCGATTACATGTGGGCTGGGACTTGGGTTGCGAATGTGACTAACAGTAACATTCTAGAGAGTGGTTATCTTTCAAATCAAGATGAAGGAATGATTCTCAGGGATATTGATTTGACAGGTGCTGATGCAGCATCACTTGAACTCGACCTGTTCTGTAGTGCTGGATATTCTGTGGTTCATTATGTGAATTCACAGGGTGCAATTTCTGGAATGGTTATTTTTGACGATTCATGTAACATTGATGTTTACACCGACGATGAGGGTTGGGTTCCAATCATCTACCGAGGTGGGTATGACCTTGTGCGAACAAATGAGTACTTCCGAAACGGTGGTTCCGTGGAATACACAAGCAGTATCTATCACTTAACTGGAACTAATTACAGTTGGATGGACCTACAGGGTAACAATTCACTGGACCTTACACCTTGGGCTGGAGACACAATTGACCTCCGTTTCCGCTTCCGTACTGGATACGAAGGAAGTGTTGGAAGAGACAACACTTCCCGAAACACGCAGTGGGATGGGATGGCGATGGACAACCTAACCATCAAGAAGACGATCACACAGTTCGGCCAGATTCAGCCGGTTTCACAGACACTGACTCTCAACAATTTCGCACCAGGGGATGAACAGACAATCACTCTGAATGCATACTTCACAAATGATACTGAATATATGATTGAAGGAGCAATTTCTGCACCTACTGGATTTGCCAATGAGGATTCAAGCAATGATGATACACGTTGGAAGATGAATGTGCTCAACCTTTACGACCCAGCAGTGAATGAGATTACTTCATTCAACCGTGGTCAATTGTATGCATCTGGCGACATGCCAATCGATGTGACTGTTGAAAATGCTGGAAACACAGTGATGGATTTTGATGTTGAAGCAACTGTTTACACTGCTCAACCAAATGCTCTCTTCACTAATCCATGTAAAGATGGAGAAGATTTTGAGCCAAGCGCGTGTGCCTACATGTTTGGTGATGATAGCGACGGAATAGGCGGAATCATTGATGACAGCTCGGCGACTGTCCAGAACGCAATCGTCCCAGGAAACAGACCAATGTTCGGCAGTAATGCGTACTGGTTCGGTGACCCTGATACAGGATATGGTGACGACTGGAACGAGTCAATGACTCTGCAGACAATTGATCTCCGCAACATGGGTGGTGACTTCGCTTACTTATCATTTGATTACTTCGCAAAGGCTGACTACTTATCCGATTCAGATGGAAATATCGTTAACGTCAATGAGTATGCTGCACTTGAAATAAGTTGGAGAAAGGGTTCACAAACCTACGAAGGACTAGTCTATGGTTCATGGACTGACTACAATGAGAACGGAATCATTGGCGGTCCAAACCAATCTTGTGAAGATATTGATGATGATGGAATTTTCGATGAAGTATCCTACATCGGTGACCACACTGATGAAGGAAATTATGTTGTTTGGTTCGACAGCGAAGGCATCGTCAAGTCAGTAACTCTTGATTTGACCCACATCACCTTACAAAACCGCACAGGCGCATCCACACAGTGGAGAACCGAGTGTACATCTCTGGCTGGTGCAGAAGTTGACCTCACCTTCCGTTTCCTATCTAATGGAGATGGAATAAATGGGCAATCTGGATTCGCCGGTTTCGCAATGGATAACCTGACAGTTCAGGAGTATACATTCACGCCCGATGCGACATATACAACTTCGGTGACGGGCATTGATGCTCGCGAGGAACGTAATGTCAGTATAGGTTCACACAACTTCCAACAAGGTATCTACCGAATTGATGTTGTCAGTATCTTTGACAACACTACAACAGGTAACAACTGGACAAATGTTGCAGAGGTTGCACTCGGAAATAACCGTACGAACGTAATTTTTGAAGTTGCATCTGTTGATGTAACTCTCTTCCGCCCTGATGTTTTGGATTGTGTTGAAGATGTAGACTACGATTGTGTTTATCCGATAGACCAAGCACTAACTCACCAGTTCACTGTGCCATTGAGTAACGGTGTTCTTGCAGGAGATTACAATATCTATCTAGATGTAGTCGACTCATCTGGCACAACTGTATCTTCAACTGTTTCAACAAATAGTCCGATGACTCTTGAGTCACACGAATCAGGGGATGCGACATTCCAGCCGTATACTGGCTGGGCAGATGGGGAGACCTACGACCTCCGGTTCTACGCTGAGTTGGTAGACGGGACGCCTTCAGGAAACCAGCGTAACTTTACGATTAGTTTCGCTGATACTGTTGACGTAGCAATCCTCTCCAACCCAACTGACCAAAACAGACTCCAGAGCGTCAAGCAAGATTTGGAATCTATGGGGATGACTTACACACAATTCCGCCAGAGCGATTGGGATACCTACCTTGAATCCGGTTGGTTAGACCACTACAGCAAGATTTTGCTGCCATGGCAGACAACCGCTAACGTTCAGGCTGGAAATTACTACGGTCGGTTGGGAGAATCTGCAACTGAGACACTCCTGCAAAACTACATGATGGCTGGTGGAACAATTGAAATCCACCTTGGGCCATATGCAGAAGGACTTGATGACAACCTGCTTTACAACATGGTTATTCTCAACCGTGATACTTCTGGAAACCAAGTCAGCCACAACGATTTGAACATCGCTGACCCTTACCATCCAATGCTCGCTGATGTCAGCGATACAGCATGGTTGGGAATGAATAATGGTAATTATGTGGCTAACGCTGCACTTTCAACCAATTCTGGTGGATCAAACAAATTGCCAACACCATGCGGCGGTTTAATCAACGCACAGCAAGGGACTTTCCACAGCATTCTCGGACACGAGTCAGACTCAACCATGCACATGCTTGCAAGTTGCGCTGTCGGAAGCGGGGGACTCATCGTCAGTACAATTGATGTTGAGAACCCAAGTGTTTCTGAACCATATGGAAGTACATCTTCTCCTCTACGAAGTAATTTGCTCGCATACCAAGTAACCCCTTACCCAACTGATTTCGGAATTGCTGGAAATGGCTGGGACCTCACTGTGAACGGAGCAGCCCCATCAGAAGCAGACTCCTCCGGAGAATATGTTGACACCCTTTACATGAAGTCCAACAGTGTCATAGACTTTGGTTTCACTTCAATTATGCAAGGATTAGATGCAGATTGGGAAATTAGTGGAGCAACTGATTGGGACCGCAACCAATTCCCACCAAATGTTGACTCTGCACACCGTTCTGATGACTCACATCAGGTGACATTCTGTTTGATTGACACGAACCCTGATGGCACAGGATGTATGCAAGACGCATCATGGCAAGTCACACTTTTCTTACACGATGCAGAAGGACACACCCGAATAACTCACCTCAACTTACAGACTAACGACATTCTAGCAGATGAGTCAGACCCTATCGCAAATGTCACAGTATCGGAACACCCACTCTACCCTGAGAGCCTTGAAGACCATGGAACCAAGAGTTCTGGTGGTTCAGATTGGCCAGTTTACTTGGCGAAGTTATCTCCAAGTGGTGACGTGAAGGTCAAGTTCGATGCTTGTGGTTCTAACGACCCAGACGCAATGGGCGACGAATCAGGAATTGTCGAGTACACATGGAAGGTCTACCAGGATTACCCATGGAATAACCCCTCTAACGAATACGACGGTCACACATTCGTTCGTACCGCAGCAATGGGCTGTGATTGGACCTACACTTTCCATAACCAAACAGCTGACCCATCCGGATTTGCTGAAAACCCAATCCGTATTGAGTTGAAAGTTGTTGACCGTGCAGGTCGCGACTCTGACAAGATCAAGATGTACTTCGTAGTAGTTCCAGAAGATTGGGGCGATGACGCACCAGTTTGGGAGATTGACACACCATTAGATGGTTCAACTCAGACAGGAGAGTATGTTTGGGTAAACGGTTCAGTCTTATCTGGTAGCGAGGGTGGAGATGTTGCAATTGAGGCAGCATTAGATTCCTCAGTACTCAACGAGACAATTGACGAGAAGGTCAAGCAGTTGAGAGATGTAAAGTTAGCAGATGTCCGCATCCTCGGTGAAGGTTCAGATTTCAGTCTAAAGTTGAAGATTGAAGACTTGTTTG
>JACNFL010000069.1 GCA_014384685.1 Methanobacteriota archaeon | reverse complement strand
TTCACCATCACCATCTGATGGAGCAGCAACTAGGATGTTATCACCTGGTTCAGAGTACCATGCGTTATCACCGTAATGAGTTGTTGCGGCTACTGCGATTGTAAAACGACTATTGGCATATCCATCATAATTTGAGTCATCATCATTGTTTAGACCATTTCCGGCTGCCCATGTGATGATGTTGCCTAGTCCTGAGCGGCCTTGGTAAACATCTGATTCAAATCCCGCTAACATCAACGGGCCCGGGGCTTCTAATGTGTAGCCATTATCACTTGGGCCCCATGAATTTGAGTAGATGTCAATTGATTGGGGTAGATGAGTAATTGCGTTTGCTTCTTTGGAGTCAGATAGTGAGCAGGAAATCAGTTGTAATCCTGCTAATCCTGCCTGGGGTGCTGCTCCTGAAACACCGAGGCTGTTGTTTCCGACTGCAGCGGCAACTCCGGCTGCAGCAGTCCCGTGCCCGTCCCAGTTCGAAGGATTCGGGTTGCCATCATTTCCGCAGTAATCGTAGTCAAGGGTGCTTTGATAATGATCGTCAAGGTCAGGATGGTCCCAATCTAATCCGTCATCAACAATTCCGATAACTACGCCAGCACCGGTGTAATTATCCCAAACTGCTGTGATATTGACATCTTCACCAGATGTGCCACTGGTTTGTCCTGTATTCTGCAGATGCCATTGGTCAGAGAACTTGGTATCATTAGGAATCATTTTTTTTGACGCTGTCCACTCCACCAATGGATATGCGACTTCAATCACTCCATCGGATTGTAACTCAGCAAACTTTGTCGCGACCCCGATTGCTCCATTGGTTGTGAAGACAGGCATATCTTCAACATCAATAATCCAAGTGTTTGGTAAGTGCTGAGTCTCCTGCCCTAGAGGAGTTGCGCTGACTACGACCCACTGCTCTGCACTAGATAGTTCGGAATCGGTGTATTGAGACAAATCACTAACTCTTGCAAAAGCAGATCTTACCGCCGGTGAAAATCCGTAAGTGATAGGAGCATCCTCGAAATCATCAGGAAGTGGTGCACCCAATATTGAGACATTCTCTTTTACAGGTTCAAGGGCGTTTACAAGTGGGGCGAGAGTTGAGAGTATAAGCAGGGTGACAACAAAACCCCATCGCATAACCCAAACGCCACCAAGGTCCCAATTAGCACTTACCCCTGTAAGGGCCTGAGTTTAAGCAAGAAATTGAGTGGAAAAGTAACTCATTCTGCTTGGTAGGCAGATATTGCGGCATGTACCTCATCGTCACCCATCAACTTGCGCTGGTTTTTAGCGACTTCAAACAGATGAGCCACCAAATCATCGTTAACGTCGTAACCATTTTTCCCTAACCAATAAGTGATGTTTGACCTGCCTGACATATGGCCAATCCTGATTACTTGCTCAAGTCCAAAATCGTTGGCTGGAACGCCTGAATAGACGCGGTCTGCCAACCAGTGGTCACCCTTATTCATCGCTTTGATAACAGCTGATGCATGGACTCCTGTACCTGTTTCAAATGCATCAGCACCAAAAACTGGGTAATTGCGAGGTAAAGCCACCTCAACATATTCGTGGGCTTTACGCATGTATTCATTGAGTAAAGTCAAATCATTATCAATAACACCCATCAAACTTAGATTCACTAATGTCTGGTCAAGTGGAGCATTTCCTGCACGTTCCCCCACACCCAGAGCAGTTCCATGGATTACATCAGCACCAGCCTCTACTGCTGCCAAATTGTTAGCAACACCCAAACCACGGTCTTGGTGGCCGTGCCAATTGACCTCAATGTCTCTTCTTTTCACCCCGGCATCGGGGATGACCTCATCTTGGACAAACCTGAGAAGTTTAGTAACTCCATTTGGAGTCACATGTCCACAAGTATCGCAGACACAAATACGGTCTGCACCTAACTCAATTGCTCGTGTGTAAACTTGTTTGATTTCATTTGGCTTTGAGCGAGTTGTATCTTCTGTTACAAACATCACTGGAATATCATTGTCAACTGCGAATGTGACCGCCTTCTCTGCAGTTGAGAGAATCTTATCCATCGTCCAATTCTCCGCGAATTGGCGAATAGGCGAAGTGCCAAGAAAAGCGCTCGCTTGAATTTGCATCTCGTGTTTTGCTTGCAAATCAACAAGTGGTTCAATATCACCAATCATGGTGCGAACTGCGCAACCGGGCCTAATCTGGAAATCATTCTGTTTGATTTCAGTCAACATCGCATCAATATGATTGATGTGGAAAGGACCTGCTCCTGGTAGTCCAAGGTCAACTTTTTGCATCCCAAGTTTTTCCATGAAATTTAGTAACTCAATTTTCTGCTCAATTGTTGGATTTCTAGCGCTTGGACTCTGAAGGCCGTCACGCAAAGTTTCATCGTCAAACCATACTCCATGCGGGTGATTTGATGGATTTCTTTCAAAATCGTAGTCAACTACATTCCAATCATAAACAAGGTCACTTTCTTGCATTGTAAATCACCCTCAGTGGTCGCCCGCCTGCGCCCGCAGGCGCGCAGAGGCACTCCTTCGGTAAAGACTCAACGACTCATTCGGTCATTGATCCAACAGGTTTCAACTCTGAACCAATCATATTTTTTGAGTCTTTTTTCCAATGTCTGTAGACTTCAAGAATTGCAACCCCAGCAAGAGTAATCAATCCAACATAGAATGATGCTACAACCATCACCATTGTTACGAATAGGAGTGCTAGATACTTCATTGAAATCATGAAAGAAGAGAACGCAGATGGTATTCTCCCCTTTTCATCGCGTGGTTCCCTAAGGTTGATATTGAGCACAGATTGGTTGTACCACACACCGAGTAGCAAAGCCCAAGCAAAGTAGGTAGTCGAAATTGCCCAGCCAGTACTCCATACATCTTCGCGTGGAAAACCCCACATGATAGGGTCAATGAAAATAGCAGAGATTCCTATGAGTAGTGCAGTGTAAACCCGCATTTCTGAAATTGTGTGCTTACCACCTTTGACCGATGGAAGCATAGGAACGTTTGCTTCCGTATATTCGCGGTCACGGAAAAGTGCTAGAGCCCAAAAGTGAGGCGGTGTCCACAAGAAAATGAGCATGAACATTAGCCAAGGGAGTGCGGCCCCAAGGTTTAGCACGGCTCCAAAATCAAAAGCATGAGACATTGACAAGGTATCATTTGCTGCTGCCCAGCCAATTAGGGGAGGTGTTGAACCGGCGATACCGCCAATCACAATGTTTTGACTAGTCCTTCGCTTTAGCCACATTGTGTAAATTATGACATAGAATAAAACGCTGAAAGCGGCCCAGAAAGCAGCCACTTCGTTAGCCATTTCAATCAACCATATTGTACCAATAATTGCCAATAATATTCCTAGTAGTAATGCTGTTCTTGCAGTTACATTTCCAGCGGGAACAGGGCGCTCAGCAGTGCGCCCCATGAATGGGTCAATGTCAGCGTCAAACCACATGTTGATTGAATTAGCTCCACCTGCAGTTAGGAAGCCTCCAATAAAGACTACAAAACAAGTCCACATAGTTGCCACAACGTCAAATCCGTTACCTAGATGATATTGAATTAAATCATGTATCAGAACAGCAGAAAGAGCCGTCACTTGAAGTAACGAAATTACCACCGGTTTAGTTAGAGCAACTAACGCACCTAAGGTGCTGGTGCTATCAATTTCAGGTGCGACCTCAGCCATTAATTGGTGTCGGGCCGCATCCTATCTATGAAACACCCTATTCGTTTAGGTGACAAATGGTGTATCCAATGCCCAATAGGAGAACTACATCTGTGCCAAAAGATAAGTGAGCCAAAGAAAGAATTTCAGGAAATCCATCACCGGCTGCGAGAATCACATATGATGCCCCAACTAGGATATTCAGCATGAAAGCTAGCAGAGCAATACCAAATGATAATTGTAGATTTTTTGCTTCACCATTAAGTCTGTTTTTTAGGTCAAAATACCCCTTTGTCAACCAAATACCAACTGCCAATACAGCAATCCTGTGAATCCATGCTACAAACACGGCAATATTTCCCATAATATCAGGAATAACTGATCCTTGGCATAGTGGCCATCCCTGCCACCATCCTACTGAACAGCCAGTGTTGAATGAACCACCTCCACCAGTTGCTACCCAAACCCCGAGTAAGAGTACGGGTAAAGCGCCAAGAGTGAAAATTCCGAAGGTTTTCTTTTCCTCACTAGATATGGTGTTTGAAAGAGTCGCCCATTTGGGAAATTCGCCAACATCTCGTAACCATATCAACCACCAGTAAAATAGCCAAATGGTGTAAATAAGTGCAAAAAGTAGGTGCAGTACAACTGACCATGAATCATTGTCATACCAGACGGTGATGGCCCCCAAACCACCTTGTGCAAGAACGATTATGAGCGCGGTTTTGGCGGCAAACCAATTTTTATCTGAAAGTTTTTCACGTTTTTTGTAGACCTTGAATAGGCCAACAAGAACCACGGCACCTGAACCCGTGGCTAGGAATCTGTGAAACCATTCTGTGAATATTTCAAAAGTTGTGTAGCGATGATTTTCGCCGCGCGAGTCAATCTCATCTGGATTCGCCTCGTACCATGCTGCTTGGTCAGCTTCACTGACATCAAATCCAAGGGTGCCAAAACAGGTAGGCCAGTCTGGACATGATTCACCGGCGTCATTGATTCTAACAAATCCGCCAGCGAGGATTACAGCCAATGCCATTACTCCGAGCAGTAGTGGGATGTTGCAGGCTCGCAACCAGTTCCTCATGTGCACCCGTCATGGTAGCCGCTATATCAACAAACGTTTGCGACCATATAGATGGCAACTAATCGATTGCTGATTTCTCTCGCCGCGATGCTAATTTTCCTGTCTCCTATAATTTCTGTGGGATTAGTGTCAACTCCAGTATCAGCAGATAGTCAAACTACAGATTTCGCTTCAGGCGAAGTAGTAATGGTGGTGACAATGCCAATTTCCAATGGTAGTGGAAATTCTAGTAATGCTGAGCACGCACCACATCTTGTTGAACTCCATACTGCAACGTGGTGCGCTCCATGTCGTGTTGCAGAAGATGAAGTCAATGAATTAGAATCATGGTGGCCAGATGTCAAGACAATCTCCTTGCATCCATCGCTTGAGAGCCCTGATGAGTTAGCAACAAGCGTAAGTTCAGAAATTTATCAGAAATATAATCTTAGCGGATACCCCTCAATAATCGTTGATGGCCACTGGACTTTACTGGGTGATAAACAGGCAACAGACCTTCAATCACTAC
>JACNFL010000108.1 GCA_014384685.1 Methanobacteriota archaeon | reverse complement strand
ACGGCGGTTGGGCGTAATTCGGCACGTATTCCATCCGTTTCACGGTAGATTGAAACGATGTTGGTGGAAGCAAGGGTACGGGAGTCCAGACTGAAGAAGAATATTCTGCACTGATGCAATTTATACCAATTCTCCTCCCTCTTTCCATATTTGGATATGTGAGTTTGCTCATTCGCTCGAGGATGGGGCAAACCTCCACTTTTCATGGAAGTGGAACAGACTTTTCATCGCTTTCAAACGAAGCTGATACCATGGACCAGAGGTTCATGAACATTCAAAATTCGGGGGAATTGGATACACGAATCAGATGGGAGGACGGGATACTGAAAGTGGTGGTAGGAGGAAACGGTTCCTTAGGAATGGCTTTTGGAATGCTCCTAGCGTCAATCATTGCCCTTGCATATGTGTTCAACGGAATTACCACTGCAAATTGGTCTATGACGGGAATCGCAGTTTTTGCATTCTTTGTTCTTTTGATATTCTTTTTGCTGAATCTGCGCGGAGAACAAATTCTGTATGTTCATGATAATCATCTCGAAGTTCTCTATGAGCGATTGAACATCGCTACGCCTGAGATTCATGTCAACACACCTCGAACAGACATAACTGAAATCAAGTATTACACGCGTTGGGTTGAGTCAAGTGATTCGGATGGCGATTCGAGTTCCTACAAAGTACATGTGACTGGAATTGTATTGAAAAATCCTGATGATGAACGGTCTCTTACTCAGTCGGAGTATGCAATACCTTTGGTTGAGATTCAATCGGGCACACAAACGGAAGCAGAAAATATGGCTGATGCACTCAACTATTTGCTGCAAATCAAAGATAGATCCGAAGAAGAGTCTGAACCAAAAGAAACCTTTTGGGCAGAAGTTGATAATGATGCAGGATCGATAACTGCACAGCAAAAAGTATCCCCTTCTGAGTCAAGCGTTTCCATCGAAACACCAATGCCGACTTCGGAAGAAGACCCGCAGGGTTCATTGCAGAATGTGTCGGATGATTTCATCCCTCATGAGCCTCGCTAAGTTGTAAGTTCGGTTATCGCTCAAACCTGTATAGCAACTTTCGTCGGAGGTTTGATCTTCCTAACTATTGGATTTGGAACCTACGACAGGGACATATATTGGGGTCTGGATGTGATCATAACTGCAAATTCATTCACGTGGGCAGCAATCATGGCGTCCTTGGGCATGCTTTACATCTTTGTAGTGTATGCAGTTTATTCTAAAAGAACATACATAGCTCATTTAGGTTTGGAAAACACCGTTGTTGTAAAAACCAGTTGGTTTAACAAAGCCCAAAAGGAAAAGATGAGCATTAACCTCACGCCTACATCCTTTATGGCTGAATACAATTACCACTCTTACGACGAAGATTCGGGTACAACGACCACCTCGACAAATTACGAAATATGCACCCCAGGTCGACCTTCACTGAAATTACCAAACGGCTTTTCACGTCAAAAGGTGCTTGAAGTAACTGGTCTGACTCTCCAGGTGATTGAAGATGGTTACTCCGCTGACCTCGATTGATTTCTTTTCTGACATGCCAAACGGTTTCCCGGGCCTAAACATACTCGAAGTAAATGGTTTCAAAGGGAAGTCACAAACTACCAATCTTAAAATCTATAGAAAAGTGCTCGTACCGGGATTTACCACTGATTGCCTTGAGACCCTTGAAGAACTTGGAGAAGAAGTGAGAATGCAATTTCTCAATAATGGAGGTAAGTCTTACCGCCTTTTACCTTGCCTTAACTTTGAAAGTACCTGGGTCCATGGTCTTGGTAACATCATAGAAGATTTGCTTTCTTAATCCTTCCAACGGCTTTTTCAGATGCTTCAATAATGTGATTCATCGCTGGTCCTACTGCGCTCCAATCAACTCTAACCGGAAGGTTGCTGTCGTCAAGAAGAGAGTTTAATGAACATCCAGGAGGGAATTCGGGAATTGCTGCTGAAGCGATTAGTTTTGTCCATGCAGGGTCCTTAAGGTCGGGATACCACTTTTGCATACAACTAACTGCAGCTTCAACAGGGCTCTCACCATTAAGTCTGCGGTCAGGGATCATTGCTCTAAATAGGCGATGGCCGACAGGAGATCTTTCTCCCGGCAAATGATCAGTACTGTGTAGTATACCAGAAATCACTCCTTCTTTTGAATCTGGAGAAAGAATACCAAAGCCCTGAGGAATCACTTCACAGTCCTCCTCGGAAAAGCCGATTCCTACCACTTGAATTCCATTTAACTTGTGATTTTGTGGCGGTGAAGCGAGGATTGATGGGCTGCTTGGCCCAAGTGAGTTAAGGTGAAGTTTTACATTATCCATATTCTGAAGCAGTTCAACTAATCGTGTTGTGAGAGTATCTATGCCAGTGCTGAAGGTATGAGGCACTGGGCCCTTTACGCGCCGACGCATTACAAATGCGGCATCGACCTCATCAGCAGGGGCATTGACAATACCCAAGGAAATTGCATTGGCCAATGGCGCAGTCCCACCGCGCCTATCTCTTGGGAATCTATCAGCGATACTACCTCCAGGGAGTTTCTTGACAAGTGGAAACCGCCATGGTCTTGGGATTAGGGAGGTGAAAGTTGCGCGGGCAGGAGTGAGGTTCTTTCCTTTCCACCTTATCCAGCGCTTTTTGTGCGCTGGCTTGAGTGGTTCCCATACATTTTCAAGAGACAACTCCTTCACTAATTTCCATGTCGATTCACAGTATCTAAAGGTACTTGGTCCGCCTTCCTCAACATAGCCATTTTCTCGTACAGTAATAATTGAACCCCCAAATCTCGAATTTTTTTCATATAGATTGATTTCTGCTTGAGGGGCTTCTTTACCAATGCGATATGCGGTAATGAGGCCAGATAATCCACCTCCAGTGATGTCAATTTCATTCATCATTATTCACCTCAAACTGTTTGGCTGTATTGATGCTTTACCTCTTCTTCTAAGCCATTGAAAGAAGGGTCAAAGCCCATTGCAATAACTCGTAAAAAGAGGTTACCTAAATTTGTTGCATGCCACCCATGTTCATCCTCTTCTACTAATGGCGAAATGGTTTCACTTTTCAAGTGGGTAATCCAATGGTTTGGAAAATCCTCACCTTTGTCTATTCTCCTATTGCACATCCATGACATAATTGCATCACGTCGTTTTTGCGTTTCCTCATCCAAATTGATTCCTTTGACAATGGACAACTCGCCCATCTCTACTGCTCTACGCCAACTTGCCCAATGAGGGTTTAACTGGAAGTAACTATCTTCAAGCATTGAAATCGCACTTGGACCAACCGCGATCATTTCAGAACCCGCCTTTGTAGAATAGCCCATGAAATTACGATGTAACTCACCCGTGAGAAGTGCCTTTGCCATATCATCTTCTGGAAGTACAAAGTGATCCATTCCGATGTCTATGTACCCTGCCTCGAGTAATCTCCGGCGTGAGAGTAAGAATATTTTCATTTTCTCTTCACTAGATGGTAACAGTTCTAGAGGCATCGTTGATTGATGGCTAAATCTTGCCGGTAAGTGGGCATATGAATACAATGCGATTCGCTCTGGTCTTAGGTTAATTACGTGAGTTAATGTTGAGTCAAATTTATTTGCTGTTTGTGCAGGTAAGCCATATATCAAATCGAGATTTACTGAACTAAAACCTCTTTCTCTACAAGCAGCGATCAACTCTCTCGTCATATCAACTGATTGAATCCTGCCGATGATTTCTTGAACTTGAGGGTCGAAATCTTGGACTCCCATCGAAATACGTTGGAATCCATGTGCAGCGAGAACCTCAATATGGGAAATTGTGGTCACCGCAGGATGAACTTCGATGCTTTTTTCCGCATTTACGAGAAAATTGAACTTCTCTCCAACTACATTGAGAATAGTATCAAGTTGAATGGATGTCAGCCATGTAGGAGTCCCTCCTCCGAGATGCAGTTGAACAATATCTCGTCGTTTTGGCAGATTGGAAGCAAACAAATCCAATTCCTTTTCAAGCAGGGGTGCAAATTGTGCAGTAAGTTTTTGCTTTTGATCAGCAACATGATTACATCCACAAAAAGAGCAGGTTGATTTGCAGAAAGGAAGATGAATATAAAGGCTCAAAGGACCACTACGTAGATTGGCTCTCTTCAGTGCCGAAATAACTTCGCCTTGACCGTAACTATCGTGCCATTGAGGGACTGTTGGATATGAGGTATATCGCGGACCTAGACGGTCATAACGAGCAACTGTTTCGGCATCAATCTGAATCATCTCCACCCCCAGTGACTGTTTCGACCATCGCATTTACAGCATCTATGTTTGCACCTGGTGATATGCCATGTCCTAGGTTAAAAATAAATCCAGGACTATTTCCTGCTGCCCGCAATACTTCCTCACTACGCAGTTTTGCTTCACATGGTGTGGCGTGTAGGGCCATTGGGTCAAGGTTACCTTGGATACAATATTTCTTACCATATTGTTGGCGAATATGTGTAAGTTCCATTCTCCAATCTAGAGAAATACAGTTTACTGGCAAGGAAAACAGTGCTTCTTCAAGATGCATGGCGCCTCGGGCGTAGTGGATTATCGGTATGTCATTTCCCGCCTTTTGACGGAACCGTTTTATAACTCGTAATGTGCTTGGCAGAACAATAGTTTCATATTCGTTTTTGGTTAGTAGGCCTGCCCATGTGGCAAAAATTTGTACAGCATCTGCCCCACCTCGTAATGCTTGGTCAACAAGTAAGTCAGCAACGGCATCGGCCAGTTTCGAAAGCAATAAATCTCGCTGTTGTGGGTTTGAGGCCAATTTTGCCCTTGCATTTGTAAAATCTCGGTCGCCAGTTCCTCCGGCTAGGAGATACATCGCTAATGTCCAAGGTGCGCCAGCAAAACCCAATAAGGCGGTGTCCGGTAGAGCCTTGCGAAGTTTTTGAAGTGCATTGGCTGCCCAAGGTGCATCTTCTTCAGCATCAAAAACTGGCCATTGTTCAAGGTCCGAAAACTCAAATGGAGAAATTCTAATTCCTCCTCCATATTCAACTTCATAGCCAAGTGCAGGAAATGGAGTGAGAATGTCACTAAAGACGATAGCCGCATCCAAATCAAATCTTTTTAGTGGCTGGAGGCTTATCTCTGTGCATAAGTCTGAGTCTTTCACCCGTAGCCAAAAATCATATTTGGAACTTATTTGCAAATATTCAGGTAGGTATCTTCCCGCTTGTCGCATGAACCAAATAGGGGGGCGGTCTACCTCTCTCAAGTTTAATGCGGAAAGGATTCTCTCTCTACTGTTCAAATTACTCCTCTCCATTATTCGCTTTTAAGGCGATATCCAATGCGGATACGAATTCAAGAATATCCTGTTCA
>JACNFL010000163.1 GCA_014384685.1 Methanobacteriota archaeon | reverse complement strand
TTAGATGAGTAGCGACGAAGAGGCTGAAGCAGAGCCAATAGATGCTGTCGTTGATGAGGCTCCAGCAATTGAAGTTGAAGAAGAGCCTCGGGAATTAACTATTGAAGAGAAACTCGCCGAGGCTGAAACAAGAGCAGAAACTGCTGAGAAAGAAATTGCTTATCGTGATGCAGACATAGTAAATATCCGTAAACGCCATTCACAAGAGAGAGCAGACCTTCTCCGTTATGGCGGACAAGGACTTGCTAGACGCCTAATTTCACTTCTTGATGATTTTGATAGGGCGATTTCATCAATGCCCGAAAAAACTGATGATTCCATCATGGAAGGTATCAACATGATTCGAAATAATCTAGAAACTGCACTCATTGCTGATGGAGCAAAAATGATTGAAGTAAACGGTCGGAAATTCGACCCTAAAATAATGGAAGCCATTACCACAATCCCGGCAAGTGAGGAACACGCCCCAAATACCGTTGTACAGGTGTTAGAACCTGGTTGGATGCTACATGACAGAGTTTTGAGACCTGCCAGAGTCATCGTCACGGCGGTGGAGTGATTGAGTGAAGAGGGAAAATGGTACGGTTCACCTCGGCGTTTGCAAGTCTTCGCATTAGGAATTACCACACTTTACATTGGCATGATTTTCCTAGTTTGGGTAGCCGCACCTACACTTGAGTTTGAGGTATATCCCACCCAATGCCCAGAAGATTCTCAGAATTGCTCAAGAATTGCACCTAATCCATACCGCGCCACTGGTGAGCAAGGAATAGTAGTGAATGCAAGTAAAGCCGAGGTGATGTCAGAAATTATTTCTTGGATAGAATCTCAACCTCGTACTGAAATAGTGACTGAATCACATGAAGTAGGGTATATTCATTCGGTTTTCCGAACATTTGCCATTCGTTTCCCTGATGATATGTTATTTCACGTTGAATGTGAAAATGGGAGTGCAGTAATATGGACTCATTCAGAATCTCGACTTGGCGTCTACGATTTCATGGTTAATGATGACAGAGTCATCTCCTTCGCTGAACACATTGAAAATCAAGAGTGGTCATCAGCAACTTGTGAATAATTCTATCCAACGGATTCAAATGGCCTACCAAGAAAAGCCAATCTCTTCAACCAAACTTCAGCCCATAGAAGTTCAGCAATTTCTTTTGGGATAGTCTCAGCCATTACAAGTATGGCAGCTTCCTTTTCAGATACCGTTGACAGCATCTTTAGGGTTGAGCGAATCCTCCATCCCTCCCATGATTCTCTTGCTTTCAACGGTGATTCAATGACTTCCCAACCGGATTTACGATAAAGGTCAGTTGTTGGACCATCGCTAGTAAACAATACACCAGCCTCACCATGATATTGCTCTGCATGTTCAACCCAATTTGGTGGATCATTAATATCAGGAACTGCAATAACATCAACCTCAATATTTGGATGATTTGCTTGCAACCAGCAACATATCATCTGTTTTCTCTCTTGCCAAGTCCAAGGATTGTCAAGAGATTCTGGTTGATTTGCTGAACCGATAACAATGCGGCTCGACAAACCATTTTCGTTAGCATAATCTAGAGCCGCATCAACTAATGCCGCATGGCCGCGGTGAAACGGCTGAAATCGGCCTAAAACAATCAATGCAGGTTTGGGAGCCTGCTCAGGTGGTTTGGGTTCCATCAAGAGAGGAACTTCCGCAACTGAAAATGGATTTTCCCAGTCATCTTCATCCATCATTTACCCTCCAGTGCGCTTGTGGTGAGAAGCCTTCTAATGTTGAACCCACCGAATCCAGCATTTAGGTACGATGACCAATCTCTTCTTGTCAGTAAAACAGTCTCCCCTTCTGTTAGTAATTCTGCCAATCCGTGAAGTGACTCTGCGTGCCTTTGATGACTCTGCATTGTTGACAATATACGCGGGTCATTTTTTTCATTTAGAGTCTCTCCTAATTGCTCTCTGCGACCCATCCAATCAACTACTACTGCCTCTGAGTACTGCTGTTTTGACAAAGATGTAATGCTAGAAATTGCGGCATCCCAAGTTTTCTGCTCATAGAGTTGTCCTACTTGGTTCATAGATTCTCCAATGTACGGTTCCAAGTATAGAAAACCCCTTCCTTCCATACATCTCCAAGTACCAAGGCTAGCCCATTCTGCTAACAACCAAATGCCTGAAGCAATATCCTCAATATCGCTACCATCAGCCATTCGTTTTGATGCGGTAAGCAACGCAGAATCTTGCTCATGCAAGATATTATGTTCTTCTATCCAGTCAAGGATCTCTGCTTCAACATCAACATCAAAGCGGCGGTCAACAAAATCAGCCATTTCTGGCCGGTCTTTTCTTGCTGATTTGTCTTGCATTTGTTTATGCATGTCTGTGGCTGACATATTCAACAGACTGAGCCAATAATCGCTATCAACGACCATCGCTAACAAGTCTGCCATGACACTGCGTCACAGCCCTGCCCCATGAATATCTCCCTAACGAATTACTGCAGATAAGAGTGGTTGGAAACGCCGGTTTGAAGAACCATTGCCCTGACCGAAGGTCAGAGAGCAAGGTCAAGCCGGCGTGAATGAGTGGGGTGAATTAGCATGGCAACTATTGTTGAACAGATTGCTGATATCCAAGCTGAGATTGATAAAACTCAGAAAAACAAGGCCACTGAGCACCATGTTGGTAAATTGAAAGCCAAAATTGCTGCACTTAAGGCAAAGCAGGAAAAAGTCGCAGCCCACGCAAAATCAGGTGGCCCGGCTAAAGGATTTGAAGTAAAAAAATCGGGAGACGCCTCTGTTGCCCTAGTAGGATTCCCCAGTGTCGGTAAATCAACCCTAATCGGCCAGGTTACAGACGCAGAATCTGACACCGCGGGATACGCTTTCACAACACTAACTTGCATCCCTGGATTAATGGAACACCGCGGCGCAAAAATCCAGATTCTTGACCTACCCGGTCTCATCAAAGGGGCTGCCGAAGGAAAAGGTAGAGGAAAAGAAATTCTTGGCGTAGTCAGAAGTTCTGACGTGGTTCTCTACGTTGTTGACCCGTTCCAAGATGCCCACTTCAAGGTGCTACACCGAGAACTCGAAATTGCTGGAATGAGATTGAACCAAGACAAACCCCCAGTCTTCATCACCCGGAGAAACCGAGGAGGAGTTGAGGTAAGAACCACTGTTGAACAGACATTTCTTAGTGTTGAAGAGATGCAGGATATCGTGCGCTCATTTGGTTACACTAGTGCTCTTGTTACGCTTCGAGTTGATGCTACTGCAGACATGCTCGTTGACACCATGGCTTCTAACCGAGTGTACTCAAAAGCCGTTGTAATTGTCAATAAAATTGACCTTGCTAGCAAAAAAGATCTTGATAATATGTATGCAATGCTTCCAAAAGAATGGCCTATTCTTCCAATTTCAGCAAAAACCGGCCAAGGAATTGAAGAGTTGAAGGATTTCATCTACGATAATCTCGGCTTCATGTCTATCTTCCTCAAACCACAGGGTCAAGAAGCCGATTTGATTGAGCCATTGATAGTCAAAGACGATAGCACCGTCAGAGATGTTTGTGTTTCTTTGCATCGAGATTTCGTGAGAAAATTCCGCTATGCAAGAGTCAAAGGTCCGAGCGCTAAATTCGATTGGCAGAGAGTCGGATTAGACCATCAGCTGAAACATGACGACCTGCTAACTATCCTTATCCGCCGCTAATCACAGTGGTAAATTGACGATGAATGTTGAGCCAACCCCAACTTTTGAGGTCACTACTAGTGAACCCCCATGCATATCAACGAAGTGTTTTGACAAAGCCAACCCTAAACCAGTACCTGGTCGTTGGCGCCCATCTAATCCCTTGACCTGAACAAACTCTCGGAAAATTAATTCTTGGTCGGCATCAGATATTCCTGACCCAGTATCACGAACTAGTATGTGGGCTTCATCTTCAAATTTGGTGCATGAAATCACTACTTCGCCACCCTCATCCGTGAACTTTATTGCATTGGAAACAAGATTGAGAATTACTTGGCGAATTGCCCTTTTGTCAACCATGAGTTCACCTAAATCTTCTAATTCAACATTCATTGAAATGCCCTTTTTTCTAGCATTAGGTGAAACCATTTTCACTGCTTCCCTGATGATTGGAGTCAATTCTGTTGCTGATTTATCAAGTTCCATTCTACCCGCAACAATTTTTGATAAATCAAGTAAATCAGTAACTAGCGACAGTAAATGGTCTGTTGAAGAACGAATTGACTCTAAACTCTCTTTTTCAAAAGTGCCATCTTCTGCTTCTTCAAGGAGCAAATCAGTATATCCAACGATACCCTGGAGTGGAGTTCTCAGTTCATGACTCATTCCGCTGTAAAAACCGAGACGCTGCTCATTCATGTCTTGTAACTCAGTTTGTAGATGAACTAGTTCAGTAACTTCATGGAAAACCACCACCGCACCTACTAAATCTCCTTCACGTGAAGTGAGAGGTGTTGCCGAGAGACGGAAATGACGCGCCTCGCTACCTTCGCCCTTAGAAACTGCAAGTTCGTGGATTGGTTGGCCACCATGTAACACTGCTGTAACTGGAAAATTTTCTTCAGTAAATGACTCACCATCACTATCTCTCCAATCAAATTGAGCAGCAAAAGCGGCCAAAGTGAGTTCGGGTGAGTAAATTAATCCTAATTCTGTACGGGCTACATCATTTAGGAGAACGATGTTACCCATGACATCTGTTACCGCAACTGCTGCATTGATGCTACCGAGAATGTTTGACAATTGCTCACCCCTTTGATGTAAGGCATCGAGCAGTTGCTCCTGTTCAGTTGGTGGTGGTTCTGTCATCTTCCCGTTACAGGCGACTCGCTTTTGTCATATCACAACTCCCCCGTTCAAGAGTATCTAAGCGAGTATCCCTAACTACACTCGCGAAGCGAGCCTTGAATATGGAGGAGTCTATCACGGATATCTGGGGAGAGGTTGATGGAGAGGCGGTATCCGAATATTGGCAAACTCGCTTTGCTCATTTCCATATCCCAATTTTTAGGTATTCTTCTAAATGGAATACTTGGCCTGTTCCCTGCCGGTCTCATAGGTAGTGGAAGCAGGGGTCAAAAGTTTCACATTCTCCAATACATCAGACAATCCTTGAATTTACCATACAAAGAAGGTGGTTTTTGGTCAGATGCCGGATCATTTACAGGCCAAGAATTTGCTATGGCATTTCTGATGATTACAACATTGGTGATTGCAATAATTGGTCTCAGGCAACGTGAATCTATTGACGGACCCTCAAAGATGAGTGCTGATTCACAGCGTGAGCAACTAGAATCTGGTCAAGTATCAGTATCAAGGCCCGGTGGGTTAAGT
>JACNFL010000211.1 GCA_014384685.1 Methanobacteriota archaeon | reverse complement strand
TTCCAAGAATGCCGAGCAAGAGGGGCGAAGATAATTCTAATTCATGATGAAGGCGATGATGAAGCGGCTATGGAAGCAGATATTGCCATCGCTGTTCCCTCAACTCATAGCGTAATATCACCACTACTGACAGTAGTACCGCTGCAGTTATTGGCATATCATGCGGCGGTTGAACTTGGTAAAGATGTAGATAAGCCCCGTAATCTTGCGAAATCAGTTACCGTTGAATGAATTGCAAATTCACGATTTTAGAACCTAGGTTCAGTTGACAGTAAATCGACTGTTATTAGAATCCCAGCGATAAGGCTGGTAACCAAGAACGTGGTTTGTATGCCTCATTTTGACAATAGAGACCTTTCTTTCTACAGCATCACCTGTGCGCTCCATTGTGAGATGGATTACCCCATCAGATAGATAATCCTCAATTCCAAATTCACCATACTGATTCTTTGATTCACCCATCATTTCACAGATAACGATTCCAGTCAATCCCATTCTGCGGATTGCTTCAAAGAAACGAAATACCTCATCACGAGGGTTTTCCATTTTGGTTAGTGTAAAGAATGCTCCAAGGCTGTCAAAAACAACTACCTCAAAGCCGATGCTATCGCGGTAGTTAGCCAATTGTTTGATGAGTTGTCCCATCCAATCTACGCTTTCTGACATGCCTTGTGAATCTAGTTGAACTCTAAGGTCCGCTAGGTCAATGATAGCGATTCTGCTACGGACACGTGGGTCCTGGACATCCATTCCCATTCCTGCCATGTGGCTTCCCAAGCTGTCTTTTCCTTGTTCTAATGTAACATAGATTCCAGAGGTTTTTCCTTCCATCACCGCGTTATACAACATTGAGAATCCTAAACTAGATTTCATCGAACCTGATACTCCAGCAAGAAGTACGATATGCCCCTTCGGGATACCCCCCTGCATATTCTCATCAAGTCCCGATATGTATGTTGGAATCCGTTCTTGTGTACCGCTCACTCTTATTCCCCGCCTCGGCCTACAATGGTCCGCATGATAAACGCGCTCCCCATCCCGTGTAGTTGATGAGCCGTTGTAAATTGCATCTTGCGAGTGCCTCAAGCCGTCGATATGATTGGCTAAAAGCCCGTCTTGATGCAGAATTCGTGGATTTTAGTGCGGCAGGATTGCGCAGTGAGGAGGAACATCCGCAAAGTGGCTTGGATGTCAGAACTCAAGTACAGAAAATCTTGGCATCAAAAGTTGAAGCCGCTAAAATTGAAATGGCTATTCAAGAGATTGGAGAAATTGAGATTCCAGATTTTGTACTATTGGCTGATACCTTGGTTGAAGACCCAGATGATTTACAACAGTCATTAGGTCAACCCAGTGATCGTGCTTCTGCAGCAGCAATGTTACTGCGGCTAAGTGGGAGGAGGCACAATGTTTGGTCCGGAACCACCCTTCTAATCAGGAAAGGAAACAGTTGGGAGGAGAAATCCTCTGTTGAACATGCAACCGTAGAAATCAATCAATTAACAGATGATCAATTTGGCGAGTTGTTAGATTCAAAAAGTTGGCTTGGTAAAGCAGGTGCTTACGACCTCGCTGGGAAAATGGGGGACTATGCTAGTCTAATTCATGGTTCAGAAGAGTGTGTGCTTGGATTTGCACCCTCAATCATTGAAGAATTGTTACAACTTTTATCATCATGAGAAACCAATTTTTTATTCTTCATTCATGATTTCATCATCTGGCATTTTCAATTTGACAATGATGGCAGCCAATAATGCTATGATGGCAGCAATGACACATGCCCCAACCATTCCTTCAATGAAAGATTCTCTCGCCGATGCAATCAGCAAAGCACCTTCGGTATTTCCTGCATCTAGCATTTGCTGACCAACAGTCATCGCTGCCGGAAATGATTCTTGAATAATTGAGGCCTTTGCAGATGCAGATGCTGGGATTACAATTGTTGATTGATAAATTTCGTTAAGTATACTGCCACCTATTGCAATTCCAAGAGCGCCGCCTACTTCGCGACTAGAATCATTTGTTGCACTTCCAACACCTGCTTTAGATTCAGGAATGGAATCCATTACTGCTGTTGTTGAGGGAGCCATTGTTAATCCAATACCTAATCCTAGAAGGAAGAATGTAGCAGCAATTTGTGCATAACTAGTGTCAATATTTACTTGAGTAAATAGGAACAATCCCAATGCCACAAGACACAAACCAGTTGCTATGACATTTGGCCGGCCAAACTTAGCAACTAATCGATCGCTATTCGCTGCTGCTGGCATTAGGCCAATTGGTAATGGGAAGAAACGGATTGCTGCCGATAAAGGCGAATGGCCTCGAACAAGTTGGAAGTGTAGCATTTGCATGAACATGAATAAGAACATCACAAAAAAGGCCATTGAAATAGCAATCAAACCAATCGAAAATCGCCTGTCTTTGAAAAATTCTAAGGGCAAAAGAGGGTATTCAGCTTTCTTTTGCGAGTACACAAACAAGAGTGTTGTAATGAGGGTAGTCGCAAAAGCGCCAAGCACTCGACCATCAGTCCAACCTAGGCTAGGCCCCTCAATAATTCCATACAGAAGTGACCCAAGGACAAGTACCGATAAAACCGCGCCACCACCATCAAGTGGTCTTTGTAGTTCATCTTTTGACCGAGGTACAATAATTGCACCCGCGACTAAGGCTATGAGAATAACTGGGACATTGATTAAGAATGCCATTTCCCAATCGTAATTTTCAACCGCCCAACCACCTACAAGCAGACCAATAGGTGCACCAATCCCTGCCATAGCAGCCCAAATACCGATGGCTTTTCCACGCTCCTTGGGTGGGAATACTACCAAGACCACGGACAATGTAGATGGCATTACTAGGGCCGCACCTAACCCCATTACCCCTCGCGCTAAGATGACATCTGTGGATGAATCAGCAAAAAATGCTGTCCACGCAGATGCAGTTCCAACAATTAGCAATCCAATTTGCAAGGCACCCTTTCGGCCAAATCGATCTCCTAATGCACCCATCACAAGAAGGGTTCCACCAAATACAAGTGCATATGCATCCATAATCCACTGTAATTCAGAATTATCTGCGCCAAGGCTAGTAGATAGATTTGGGAGTGCTACATTCAGTGTAACATTGTTCAACATCACAATGACAAGGCTCAAACTCATTACACCTAGAATCAACCACCGATTGTTAGGGTACTGGGATTCTAAATCATCCATGGTTCTGCCCAATGAGTAGAGTATATTATTTTGTCACTTGCGGTTTTGTCACTAGTTTACTCCGACTCACCTTCGCCGCCTTCGCGCTGCTGCTCGCTCCCTCAAGACTCGCGAGTGACATCATTCTGATTCAGCGACGCCGATGTCGTACGGATCCTCTTCATTGACATTGAGGTCATTGTCGCCGTAGAACATCGGGATGCGCTGCCAGTCGTTGTATCCGAATACCGCATCCTTGACCATCCATAACAGGTAATCAAGGAATCCGAAAGCGAGGAAGACGATGGTCAAGAGCTTCACCAATTCAATTTGAGGCAATCCACTCCCGATTGCATCAACGAACAGGTAGACGATTCCAGCCATTGCGATGAACATTGAGATGATGTTGGGCCATGGGTCATTGCGCTCCTTCACTGGCTTGTGCCTGTGGTCATCATGCAACCAGTCTCCAGCCGCCCAGATAGCTTGCGTGGCCACTCCAAGAAGGAGCAAGAAGCGGGAATAGAACATTCCAGTGTCGTTCTCCATGAACGCCCCTTCGTAGATCCCCACGACGATTGTGACTAACAGTAAGGAATGAGCCGACAGCATCTGAGTACTGTGCGGTTCTCCCTCTCTCACTTTCTTCCAGATACGGTCCGGTCGGGCGATGAAGAATATCCAGACGAGCGGTAATGAGAACGTTGCGTTCACCCATTCCTCGGATATCTGCCCAATCTCGTTGGCGAACACGAGTGCGATGTGCAGGACGCAGAGCGCGACGAACACCTTGAACGCCAGATGGGTTTGCTTTGAATCCATCAGTTCCCAGCCACAGCGTCCGTGGAAGTGACCAAGGATGACTGCGAAGGCCATCATGCCCCAGAATGAGTCAATTAACACCGTCCAATAGAGTTCGAGGAAGATGTCGGAATCAGCGAACAACCAAGCGAGAATGGTCATCATGCCGATGACAGGCAATCCGAATGCCGGCCCGTATGACCACGGCCCTATCTTATCTCGACTGCTTGCTCGCGTGCGGAAGAACCGGAACGTCAGTGGACCTACCATAATCAGCGAGGTTCCTAGCAAGGTCACCCCCATCAGCCCCAACTGTCTGAACAGTTCGAAATCACCGGATATGATACCGATGAACATCAGGCTCTGCCCAGCGATGTTGAGGGCGGCGACCATGCTGATCAGGGTCTGGTCGAAGGGGGCCGTCTTGAAATTCAGTGGTGTGATGTCGAAGCCGATGCCCAAGACGATGGCCATCATCCAACCTACCCCGGCCATTATTCCGATGGAGAGCAGGGGCAGGTTCGAACTCCACAGGGTCGAACCATCAGGGGTGCTGCCGCTGACCAGACTGGAATCAACGAACAGCACCCAGTAGATGCTGACTGCGAACAGCACTTGCGTGACCGCCGCAGCAAGGAACAGGTCGACGTAGGAGCCGGCAGCCCAATTGTAAGATTCCTTGGAGATGCGTTTCATTCAAAACCTTCAGACTGCATTCAGCATATAATTGAATAGCCGGATGCTAATGCCCAAAAAATCAAATTTTAGTGCTTTTTACCACTTCTATCATTTGAGAAACGATAGACAGGTCCACTTTTTTTGATACATCTTTTCCTTCCTTGAGAAAAGTCCCAACGATGGCACCATCTGCGTGCCGCAGATATTCCGTTAGGTTCTCAGAGGTTGTTCCAGAACCGACAAGTAAAGTTGCGTGAGGTGTGGCAAGTCTGACCCTCGCTAGGTCTTCAGGAGAGGTTGGTTGGCCAGTTCCACTTCCTGATACAATCAAGGCATCTGCTAGTCCGCGATTCCAGCAATCTTGCGCTTCTTGTTCTAGCATCCATTCTGAATCTAGAGGTGTTGCATGCTTGACTCCCACATCTGCGAAGATAGCGATTGGATGGGTGGAATCAGGGCCGTGGCCAAGTTGTTCCCGCAGCCGCAAAGTATCAGCAGCTTTCCCTTCAATCAGCCCTTGGTCAGTCATCATGCCACCAACATGAATGTTCACTCGGATGAAATTAGCCCCACTAGCAGCGGCAATAGAAAGTGCCGCAGCGGCATCATTTCTGAGAACATTAACTCCAACAGGGATTGCTTCGGGACTTTCCACTTCATCAACAATTTTACTTACCATCCGACTCATTCCTG
>JACNFL010000092.1 GCA_014384685.1 Methanobacteriota archaeon | reverse complement strand
TTAAGTGCGACTTATACTAATGAAAGGCTAGAAGTCTAACGTTTCAAGACCGGCATAAAGGCTGGAATGTTTGGAATCAATATTTCAACTACTGGCGCTGAAGCCCACCTCCCATTTGGCGGTGTTAAGGGATCAGGGAACGGACCCCGTGAATCAGGTATTTGGGTTCTTGAAGCGTACTCATACTGGCACGCTGTCAACGATGAGTTGAGTGGAAAGTTGCAACTGGCCCAGATGGATGTTGACGAAATTGAGATTGAGGAAGCCGAAGTTGACTACTCTGCCTTATCTTGATTGATTGAGAATAGTCCTATTCAATTACAACCATTCATATTGCCATTCCCAATCGTATTGTTCTTCCCCTTCATTCTGTAGTATATTGTTTTCATATTCCCATTTACGGTTTTCTTCAATCATTTTTTCCTTTTCTAAATCAATTTTCTGTTTTTCAATTAGCAGTCCCAAATATTGCAAAGCCCGTGTTCTAAGTTTACTTCCCTGCCCATATAAATCGTCATTCAATTTTAAAATCATTAATTTCATCATTTCTTTTGCAGTTTTTATCATTTCCTTTTTTATCTTATCATTATCATTTACCATAGTTAGCAATTCCCCTCTTCAGTTACCGATTTGACGGCCTTTCTGATTCAGTTAGGAATGCATAATAAAAAACTCGAAGCACCTTTACTTACTACTCCGGCACTTTTAAACCCTTGCAATTAGTGACTTACTATCGCAATGTAAATAAATTGATTTTAGAGAATGACTGAACCACATTCAGGGCATTTCATTCCCGGAATGAATGCCCCAGGCATGAAGCCACATTTTAGGCAAATACTCAACGGCTCGTAGTCCATTACTCAAGTGGTATCAGCGGTCACATTCAAGGCTAACGGCTGTGAGGGCATATTCGATGGGGATTGGATATCACCTTGAGCGGGTCGGGGATTTACCAGATGTTGACCCGCGACTCTTACTTATTCAGAAGCCGAGTATCGGTTGGCCGCCTCTCGAAGAGGAAGAACTTGAATCCCGATTGGCTGTAATTCGTAATTCCTCAACGCTTGAGGAACTCCGTGACCAACCCGATATTGCAGCCTACCGTCAGTTCTATTGGCGCCTTGGAATAGATCCCACTAAGAGACGCCCATCAGCAGAAGCTTTGGTGCGCCGTATAATTGCTGGCAAACCATTCCCTCGCATCAATCCAATAGTTGACCGATACAATCTCATCTCGGCTGAAAATCGTATCAGTATCGGCGCTCTATCAACAGATTATCTCAGCGATACAAAACTAACCATGCGGATGGCTCAACAAAATGAGCTGTTTCTAGGAATAGGGTTTCCTGAACCAAAACCATGCACTGGTCAAGAATTAGTTTTGTCTGTGGCTGGAGAAATAATTGCTCTCTATCCATATCGAGACAGCCACAACACGCGTATCAGAGGGAATGATTCAGCAGTCTTGTTTACTCTATGTGAAGTTCCTGAGATAGAAGAATCACAAATTGAGAATGCCGCACAGTCATTGAAATCAGAATTTTCCTAGTGTTAGTCTTCCCTAGTTTTAGTAGTGAAGTTGATAGAATATAGGCGCTCGCCTTGACTTGAATAGGGTTTGGAGTTAATGGGTGAGGCAGTCAAATTACCTATGCGCCGTGGATTTGGCGCAACAGACCGAATAGATTCTTGGTGGAAGGGTCCAACAGCGATGGCAATCTATCTTGGTATCATGGTGGCGTACTCTACATGGCGAGGATTCATGGAGGCTGATTTCTGGATATTCTCGGAATTTGGGCGTTCCGCAGGAGTTCAAACCATGGCCATTGAAAATCAGGGAAGTCACGTATTGAGTCCATTGTTTAGTCCACTTATTCTCCCTGGTGGTGATGGGCTTGGCGGCCCAATCCCTGAATTTCTTTGGTGGATGTCCCCAGCAATGTTCATTCTAATTTTCCCAGCAGGATTTAGAGGCACTTGCTATTATTATCGTAAAGCATACTATCGTGCCTTTTTCCAACAACCAACTGCTTGTGCAGTTAGCAAACCTTGGAATGCATACAAGGGAGAAACAAAACTTCTTCTTGTCCAAAACTTGCATAGATATTTCTTGTACGCCGCCCTTGCTTATCTGCCAATTTTATCATACGATGTTTTACTTTCAACTCACTTTGAAGGTGGTTCTTGGGGCTTTTCAGTAGGAACATTAGTTCTCGCTCTTAATGTGATAATGTTGACTGGTTACGCTCTAGGGTGTCATGCTTTCCGCCATCTAGTTGGTGGGGGATCTAACGATTGGACATCTTCTGGAATTGCTCGACTCAAATACAAGTTGTGGAGTTTCAGTACTTATCTAAATGTACACCACAAAGAATGGGCATTATACTCTTTATTTTGGGTGATGTTTGCAGACTTTTACGTCTATGCCTGCACAATGGGTTGGTGGACTGATATTGTATTGTGGGGTGGTTTGTGATGACTGATGTTACAACCCATGAATATGATGTTGTCATTATTGGTGCAGGCGGCGCAGGCCTACGGGCTGCGATTGAAGCAACACGTAAAGGTGCAACAGTGGCGATTATTTGCAAATCAATGCTTGGTAAAGCACATACTGTGATGGCTGAAGGTGGTGCCGCCGCTGCTCTAGGGAATGCAGATCCACGTGATAACTGGCAAACACATTTCCGTGACACAATGAAGGGAGGTAAATATCTCAACGATTGGCGCATGGCTGAAATCCACGCAAAAGAGTCTCCAGACAGGATTCGTGAACTTGAGCAATGGGGTGCAATTTTTGACCGCACACCAGCCGGTTTGACCAATCAAAGAAACTTCGGCGGGCACACATACCCTCGTCTTGCCCATATTGGAGACGCAACTGGTCTAGAGATGATTCGAACTCTACAAGAGAGGGGAATCCACAGCGGGATGGAGGTATTCATGGAATACACCGTTCGCAAGATTTTCACTAATGATGGTAAAGCAATTGGCTGTTTTGCTTACAACCGCGCTGACGGTACTCTGCACGTTTTCAAGGCCAAAACAACTGTTCTTGCTACTGGTGGAATTACTCGTTGCTGGGAAGTTTGTTCAGGTTCATGGGAATACACTGGAGAGGGGCATGCACTGGCTTATTGGGCAGGTGCCGAAATGGGTGACATGGAGTTTGTTCAATTCCACCCCACTGGGATGATTTGGCCACCATCCGTTAAGGGAATTTTGGTGACCGAAGGTGTGCGTGGTGAAGGTGGAATGTTGCGTAACTCAGAAGATAACCGTTTCATGTTCAACTATGTGCCAGAAATGTATAAGCCAGAATTTGCTGATACTGAATCAGAGGCTCTTGAATGGGTACAAGAGGTGATTGATGGCAAGTTAGCCACCAAGCGTAGACCTCCAGAACTTCTCACAAGAGATGTTGTTGCTAAGGCTATTAATTCTGAGATTAAAGCAGGACGTGGTAGTGAACATGGTGGAGCATATCTCGACATTTCGTGGCGAGATGAAGAAGATGTTAGGAAAAAGTTGCCTGGTATGTACCATCAGTTCAAAGAACTAGCAGGCGTTGACATCACAACCCAACCAATGGAGGTTGGACCAACTGCTCATTATGTAATGGGTGGAGTCAAAGTCGACCCGTTAACTCAAGAAACTACAGTACAATGTTTGTATGCTGCCGGTGAAGCAGCCACGGGATTACACGGTGCTAACAGACTTGGAGGAAATTCACTTTCTGATCTAATCACTTTTGGCAAGCGTTCTGGCGAATACTCTGCAAATGCAGCAGCGGAAATGGATGGCTGGGAAGAAATACCACAATCAGAAATAGATGAAATTATTTCTGAAACTTTGGCACCTTTCAACAGGAAAGGTGGAGAAAACCCTGCAACAGTAGTTAATGAATTACGTAAAATGATGCAAGAAAAGGTTGGGATAATCCGAACTAAAGATTTACTCACTGAAGCATTAGATGACTTGAATGATTTTGCAGCCCGTGGAAAAACTACTTCTCCAGGTGGCAGTAGAATCTACAACCCTGGCTGGCATCAAGCATTAGAAATCGATGCGATGGTTGACATTAGTCGTATGTGTACAATGGCGGCACTAGCTCGTGAAGAGAGTAGAGGTGGGCACACTCGTGCAGATTTCCCAACCCCTGATTATAGCCATTGGGGGAAAATAAACAGTGTTATTATGTTGGGCGAGAAAGATGAAATGGTTTTAGAACACAGAACTTACCCACCCATGCGCGATGATTTGAAGGATTTACTTGACGCATCAGACCTACATGAGGAGGAAGAGTAAGATGAGCAAAGATGTCACGTTCAGAGTATTCCGAGGTGAACCAGATGAGGATGGTGATCCTTGTGGAGAAATGGTTGATTACACCGTTGAGATGGATGATGGCATGGTAGTACTGGATGTTATTCACCAGATTCAGGCAGAGCATGCACCAGACCTATCTTGTCGCTGGAATTGTAAGGCTGGAAAATGTGGCTCATGTTCTGCTGAAGTAAATGGCAAGCCTCGTTTGATGTGTATGACAAGAATGTCAGATATTGAGGAAGAAACCCCTCCTGGTCAACCGGTATTGGTTAAGCCCATGCAAGCATTTCCACTGACCAAAGATTTGGTTGTTGATGTTTCATGGACTTATGACTTGAATAAGACAATCACTCCTTTAGCAGGCCCGGCAGAATTTGATTGGAAATTCCAACAAAATGAAGCAGACCGAGTCCAAGAATTTAGGGCTTGCATTGAGTGTATGCTTTGTATTGATACCTGCCATGTTCTACGTGAACACAAATTGTTTGACGAATTTGCTGGCCCGAGGTTCTTCGTTAGATTAGCTAATTTGGAGATGCATCCACTTGATACTGAGGATAGGTTAGCATCAATCAAAGATGAATATGGTATTGGATATTGTAATATCACCCGCTGTTGTACTGATGTATGTCCTGCTGGAATAAATATCACAGACAACGCTATTATTCCACTAAAGGAGAGAATAGTCACTGAATATTATGATCCCGTCGCTTGGGTTGCCAAGAAAATCGGCCTAAGAAAGTGATTTTATCAAAAAAAATTGGCCCGCTCGAGGAGAGAAAACTCCCCTCAAACGGGCTGTTTGCATTACTTGTGTAGTTCATCAAGTGTTGACATCAATCAGAGGCGGTCCACGCGTATCTTCTTGACATTGGCCTTCCAGACCTTGTCAGGTAGCCACGCTGGGCCGTTTGCTGGTTTTGCAACCTGCTCTCTCCATCCCTTGAATACGTGAACACGGCCTCCACCGCCGCGCTCACGCAAATGGATGTCTGTCTCTCCGCGACTAGCTGCTTTCAGGGCTGCGCCCCTAGGTTGCTTGCTCGCGAACACTTGGCTCGTATCTTTTCC
>JACNFL010000109.1 GCA_014384685.1 Methanobacteriota archaeon | reverse complement strand
AAATGAAAGGGGTGGTTGAAGCCAGTTAGATGAGAGCCGCCAAACCCCTCTTCCTCGCCGCCATTCTACTCTCAATGAGTCTCTTTTCTGGTTGTATTGGTTTGGTTGCGAGCAGAGAGTTGATGGAGTGGAATAGGGGTGTTCCGGAAACCAAAGATGATGTCGTTGTATTGGGTTTTGACCATGTCTTTGATTCTACAGACCCTGAAGATATTATCTTCCATCCGCAGCCCCATCAAATTCGTATTGACTCTGAAGTCAAAGAAATACAGGTTTTCTTCCGCGTGCAGATGGATTTCAGCGAAATCGCTGGTGTTGAGACTAGTAATCTAACCAGCACAGTGAGATATGTGCACGCAATGTTATGGGAGCCAGGGGCGAATAAGAATACAGATACTCCATATTGGGAAGAGAATGCCACGACTGACCGTTACCCACCGTTACAGAGATTTTCCCCTCCCTTTGAATTTGGAGTGTGGGAACTGGAAGTTGATGCTCAAGGATATGGCTTAGATACTCCAATTGACCAAATTTCCTTCCACGATGAGTTTGAAGTCTCGGTTTCAGTCATCCGCCCTTGCATTGAATTTCCTGAGCGTGCAGACCCTGACGAATGCATCCCCGTTTAGTCAAGTGCTTCTGGACAGCGATGCCGACGAGAGCAATTTCGGCACTTTCCTGGCCTATCGTGGTCTCTTTTAGCGCCACCTTCAACCATCAATCTCTGAATTTCTTTCAGATTTTTCATTAGGACTTTACTTTCACCCTCTCCCCAACTAATTTTGTGAATTGCCTCATCGCCGTAACGGAGTATGCCGTATCTGAGTTGATTATTGGTAATCTTTGATACAAGATGAAGATAAGCGTACAACTGTATTTTGTGGCTAAAGTGTGGTTGTGTAGGAATTTTACCAGTTTTTTGTTCTACTGGCACAACCTCATTTTCGAAGATGATGATTTGGTCTGGCCGTCCTCTAATACCTGTAGTATCGTCTTTGAGAAGATCAGAAGAAGTGGAATCATCATTGTAGGCTAGTACAGAACCACTATCAATTCCAAGTTCCTTGCCTTTTTCTTCAACAAGAGTATTTGCGAGTAATCCCTTGTGAAGTTGCCAAGATGCGATAAGAGTCCAGCCTAGTGTAGCTACTAATAGGACAAAAGTTGCTATTGAGCGCTGTTGCGCCTCAAACAGTGCTAATCCGTGTAGGGCAATAGTCATGCTTCCAAGTAGGATTGTGAACTCAACTTTACCTCCAGCCCACCAGCCACTAGATTTCGAGCCATCTTTCTCAAATTGGTAGAGTTCAAGGTCAACAATATCAAATTCAGAGGGTGTTGGTGGTTGAGCCAAACCAAAAGGTGTCCCAAGGTATTTTCTCCATGGGAGGAGCAATAGAAGTATTGCTAAGATTAACCAAACCAATGCTAGAATGGCGAGATAACGGGCAAAAAGGCCAAAGTCGCTATCAGCAATCACTCCCTCTTCTACGAAGAAAAATGCAGCCGTATCAAGGGTTAAAGCAACCACAATTGCGAACCACCATGTCCAGATGACCATCTCTCTTCTCGCTTTCAAATCGTGGTACTGGTATTTTTTCATCGCTTGTTCAATTTCTGTGTGACGTTGTTTACCAAGTTCAATAGCATCGCCTGAACCTTTTACACCTGAGCGAGCTAATTTCCATGAGAGTGGGCAGTAAGCATGGCGTTCTAAGTCACTTGCTGAAACTGGTAATGCGATTCCTTCTGAGTCTCTCCAGATTCCATCATCACTCTGTGTGGCTGTGAATAATGGGAGATCAACATCAGGATTAGAGTCACCTGAAGAGGCGCCGCCGGCTGTTGTAGAGTCACCCATCGTGACAAACTAAGTCGGCTCAGTCAAGAGCATTGCGCCTGCATGATACAGATAGCGTACGCTATTGTCCACTTGATATTGTATGAATCTAGATTAAAATCTAGAAGGAAGATTCCCAACTCTCAACTTTTTGGTGATGTGCCCATGTAGCATCGTCAGTCTCTCCACGACCTTTGAGTACTTCACGGGATAGCAGCCAGTAGACTAGTGCTAGACTTCGGCGACCTTTGTTGTTAGCAGGGATGCAGAAGTCAACGTTTCGAAGATGATTGTTGGTATCACAGATACCAACTACAGGTAAACCACTCTTGACAGCTTCTGAAAGTGCTTGAGCATCTGCTTGAGGGTCAGTCACGAAGATAACTCGTGGTTCAATGTAGGTGCGTAAATTTGGATTGGTAAGAGTTCCAGGGATAAATCTGCCAACTATTTGGCGAGCACCGATTGCTTGAGCAAACATACGAGCAGGGCGCTGTCCATACTGACGAGCGCTGACAACAAGTATGTCACGTCCATCATACTGATTGATGAAATTAGCAGCGAAACCGATTCTTTCGTCAGTCTTGGTGACGTCAATAAGGTGGATTGTTGCACCATCTGTTTCTGTCTTGGAGATGAAGTTCTGCATGTCCTTACTCTTTGTTTGAGTACCTATGTGCACAGCGTTCGCTTCATAGTCCTCGTACGCCAGCAGGGGAGCACTCTGTTCATCCATTCGGCACGGCGACCGGACGACCATTCATAACCGCTTCTATCATCTTTTTTTGGTAAATTAGCGGGTAAGTTCAGTAGCATAACACTCCCTCCCCCCAATTAATGGCCTTTGAGGTTGAACAAGTTCCGTTGTTTCTCGCCCCAATGTCTGGGGTCACAGGGCTTGCATATCGTCTATTAGCAAGAGAATGTGGCGCCGATTTCACCATTACTGAATTCACGGCTGCTGCTGCTTTGACGCGCCAAGATGCTAGGAGTTGGTTGAAACTTGAAAGCGATGAACGTGAAAATCCTTTCATTCCGCAAATATTTGGCGGTAATATCGATGAGATGGTAAAAAGTTGTGAACTTCTTCAAGAGAAATCCGATATCATTGACTTGAATTTCGGTTGTCCTGCACCGGTTGTGACGAGACATTGTGCGGGTGCCGCGTTAATGGGGAAACCCGATGAATTAGTTAGCATGGTTGAGAGATGTGTTGAGGCATCACAAATTCCTGTCACAGTGAAGATGAGACTCGGTACTGGTAATGGATTGACTAACGCATTAGAACTAGCCAAGCGTTGCGAGGATGTCGGGGCGGAGCGGATATGTGTGCATGGCAGAACATTACGTCAGCGATATTCAGGGGAAGCTGATTGGCAGGCTATCGCTGAGATAGTTCAATCAGTTGATATTCCTGTAATTGCAAATGGAGATGTTGTTGATGCTAAATCAGCATCTGAATGTTTAGCAATTACTGGGGCTGCTGGTTTGATGATTGGAAGGGCAGCAATTGGTCGGCCAACAATTTTTCATCAAATCAAGAGTGATCTTGGCTGGAATAATTCTGAGCCAAAATGGGCAGATATGGAATTCAGCGATGAAATGCATGAAACGCTGTCAGCTAGATTGTGGGCTTGGAAGAGGTATATCGAACTTGATAGAGAACTAAATAGTGGAGATAGCAGCAAAAATCGCTTACGTCACGCCTTTTCTTTCACCAAAGGATTGCCTGGGGGCAAGGCATTCCGTACACAATTACATACCAACAGAGAAGCAACACACGTGTCGGAATCTGTTGAAGAATTCCTCTCAAATTTAGTAAAAAATGTGCAAATTAATCACTGATGATTTACAAGTTATCAATGGTTGAAGCAACTCGCTTTAATCGACTGAATATACTTTCAACCCTTTGTGATACTTGTCGGGCAACATCTTCTCCCGAACTTCCTGAAAGCCTGTATCCGTAAGGAAGCCGCCCCCCTAGTAGATTTATGGCCAAACGTTGTTCCTCAATGCTTACCGAAGAGAACAGTTCAGCACACCGTTCTGAATCAAATTTGTTTTCTCGTAGAGACTTTGTAACCTGTTTAACCACCTTTTCGTCCAATCTGCTTAATCCACCTTTAGTGAGTAACCACTGTTCCCCCCGTCGAGTATATTGGGTCGATAGTCCATCCCAGAGAATTACTGAAAGTCTGTCATGGCGAAGTACACGTTCTGCCAAACCAGCGGCTCTGAAACGGTCAAAAGTTCTGGTTAGTCTTGGGCGGGTAGCGCCCCATTCAGCGACCGCCTCGTCTAAGGAGATTGGGTGATTAGCAGATAGCATTTTTTCGAAAACAAGGCGCGTGAGGTCTTCACCACTTCGTTGCTGAGGTCGTTCCCCGCGTAGGCCAAAATCGTTTAGAAATGAATCAATTTCATCCTCATTTCCTTGAAGTGGACGCGGCTCGCAGATTCGCAGTTTTAGGCCTGGGGCATCTGTGTCAGTGTCTCCTTCTTGAGTTACTGAGCCTGTTTGCCATTCCTTGAGCGGGGCAAGGCGTAGGGCTAGTATTCCTCTAACTTCCAAATGTAGAATGTCAATGGCTGCTGAGAGAGAGCCACAACGTAGGTGATGCATCTGCCACCCGTTTTCACCAATTTCGGAGGCGACTATTCTTACCGATTGAAGTCCTTTCAGATGGTGATGAAGAGCAGTCATACTGATTCCTAGTTGGTCTGCTAATGTCTTTGCATCAACTCCTTTCATTGGTTCTTTTACCAAATGGTCTCGCATTAACCTGTGAAGTGGCCGTTGAGTTGCATCTGTAGAATCAGCATCATTGCGTCGGCGCACTAATCCAAGTGTGTCAAGGAGCCATGCTAGAAGCATGTCAGCATCTTTCTTGCCAGTAGGGGCAGGGTGTTGCTCAAGACGAAGCCTCAACATCTAGTAACTGGCGAAGTCGGTCGGTTCTAAGTGCTATTGTTGCTATTTACTGATTCAGCACTACTTAACGCGAAGCGTCATCTTTCAAAGTGAGTATTTTCACATCAATTCATTCACGAATTAGTGATTCATGCTGCGATAGGTCGCTCATCAATCCACTCGTAATCAAGAGTTCCAGTGCGCAGCCCGTGTAGGTGTTCAGCCAAATCTAGGGTAGTGCATGATAGAATACCTCGGCGGCGGAGCACGAGTATTGCACTGTTTACGGAAGCACGACTACGACTGATGTCACGAGCTAGTGAGGCCTGGGATTTTGGTAATGGATCTTGAACCAAGCGTGTGACGACTTCCCTCTGCACTTGTGATAATCCAACAGGAAGCATCTCTGCTGCTTTCTCATCTGCAATATTCATGTCTCGGAGGATTTCAATCTGGCTTGGTGCGCCTGCGTAGTAGCAAGTTCTACCATTAACTGGCATTGTGGTAACTGTTCTTTGTGTTTGCAACACATCAAGGTGGTGGCGCAAAGTTCCATTTGCAACATTGAGGTTACGCTGTAATCGACGGTAGCAAATACCTGGTTTTGAGTCGAGGGCATCAAGGATTTTACTTCGCAGTGGGTGCTCCCAACTGCGATTTTG
>JACNFL010000100.1 GCA_014384685.1 Methanobacteriota archaeon | reverse complement strand
TAAAATGCTGCTGTTGCATCTAAAAATGCGTTGCCACCTGATTCAACAGTGCTGTCGTTGTCTCATAGGCTGACATTCCATCGGTGGTCTTGGCGTGTTTCAATTTCCATGACTGCAGTGTCGACAACTGAACTATCTCCTTTTGAGCGTAATGAAAATTCAACCAACAGGCCTGGGCGTGCAGGTGTATCATGCGGTAGAGTGATTTGGATTGGTACTTGAGTCAATCCAGCAGCATTGATTGTGAAGGTTGAGGTTGGAATTGAGAAAATAATACCCGGGTCTTCACTAAAGTTTGCGTTGGCAATTAATCTACCAACCAAATCAAAAGTGTCAGGGCCATTCCCCGGATTTTCTAATTTTAACACTATCCATGTCGGTTCCGAGACATTCATTAAGACAGGATCACCCAATGGGCTGATAACAATAATTTGTGAACGGAATACTTGCAAAACTTGTAATGAGAAATCAAGATTGTAACCACTGTGATTGGACTCATTCATCGCGAATGGATGGAATTGTGGCGGAGCATCAACTGGTTGGTCCAGAGTAAGTGAACCACTGAAAGTTGACCCCGCAATACCGTGGCATGAAAGCAAAGTGCCAACTAATTGACAATCACCACTTGCCATCCAATTCCAACCACTAATTAGCATGCCACTTGCTTGCAAATCCCAAGATAAATTGTTAGCAGTTTGCGGCAAAATACCATCTATATTCCAACTAATCCCAGTTGCTGGAATACTGCGGAAGTTATCGGGGTTCACAGCAACTCCATTTGCAACGAATGTAATATCAATTTCTCGACACACTTCTTCGGCACCAGTCCCTATACAGATTGACATGGTTGTGGTCACACTTTCTCCGAGAGTTGTTGAACCGGGTACTGGTAGTTTCGCGTGAAGTTCAAGCTGTTGGCCCGGTGCTAGAGTGATGAGTGTTAATTCCCCTGATTGGTCGTGAAGTGTGAGGTCATTACTCCAAGAGGTTGGATTCCATTCTCTTTTACTAACGGTCTCTTGCGCATTCCCAAGATTCTCCACCAATAGCCAAGCACTACCTAGTGACCCCGGTAATCCATAACCAGTGGTCTCTGCTGTTCCTGCTGGCCCTCGTATTGATAGGCCACGGGTTCTATTTGCTTCAACTGGTAAAAGAGATGAAACAGTGATGTTTGCATCTTCATCTAATGTCATGGTGATTGTCAAATGACCATTGTCTGATCCCAATGCTTCAGGCGGTGCTGATATTCTGACTGTAGCAGTCCACGGCTGTTCTGGCTCTATTTGAATTGAAGTTGAACCGCCGTTAGAAATGTCCTGCGCTGTCCAATTGTTTGGTAATGTAGAGTCGTCAATTGACATTGTCCAAATTCCTGCTAGGCGTCCGGTTGATGAAATGGGGATATCAATATCCATATTTGAACCGGGGTCCACTCTAGGTGGATCAACTGGTATGCTTATTGAAACATCATATGGTTCTACTATGGTTAGGTTAACACTTTGTTCATCATTATCAAATCGTGATTGAGTGAGATTTCCATGTGGGTCTACAACTATTCTTGCAGTGTGTGACCCTAACACAGCGGTTAATTCAACAGAAAACGACGAGAAGGTTCCATCTCCTGTAGGTGCTACAGGGTCCATTTCTGAAAGCCGAACTGATTTGACTACTACATCATCGTAGTAGAGCACAGCATCAACCGCTTCACCGCTTGAAACAGTTCCAACATTTTCGATGTATGCGGTGGCAGTAAATGTTTCACCAGGGTCAGGTTGGCTAGGTGTGAATTGCACTCCTCTATCATCAATAAATGGCCGTATATCTGGTGCTTCTCGTGAAATTAAAGTATCACCAATAATGATGTCAAGAGCGCCATCGCCGTCTAAATCTGCCAATGCTGGCGCAGCCCAAGCCCTGTGTGGTAAGTCGAGTTCATCAGTCCATCCTGAACCTATACCTGCTTGAGTTCCACTATCTCCATCCCATGCCCATAATGTGCGGCCAAAACTGACAACGGTTTCCGGTGCTCCTTGTCCGTCTAAGTCAAGGTGGAAAGGTGGTGAGACAGCAATTTCATCGTTAGGATTGCCTGAACTTCTGTCCATTAGATGTGAGAATTCTAGTGCAGGGCCAAGAGAAGCAGTGACATCATGGCACCCCGATACACCCTTACGATCAGTGTCAACACGATACCATGTTACCCAACAAACTCTGTCGTCAATACCATCTCCTGTGGTATCAAAAACATCTGGAGGGGCTTCGCCAAATCCATTCGTCGCTCGGAATGACCACAATTCAGTTGCGTCATTGACTTCCATTCCAATGTATTCAGCACCATCCCCTGTACTTCCTCCATCAATATCTGTGGGGATGGTGACAACCATTTCAGCCCCTGGTGTTCCATCAAGTTCTGCAACAACAGGGCCGGGTAATCTAATATGTGGGGAATCTGTATTTCCATCGAGATTGTTGAGGGAAACACCACCCCAATGTGGTGCACCATTTCCTCCGTCAAGCCGCCAAACCCAGATATTCCCATCATTTGGGTCAATCGTAGTCAACAATACTGCTGAGTTTGTATCATCTATCTTTACCCATGCAGGGTCAGATGGAATCTCCCCATAGTCAAGACTGACTTGCCAAATAGGGCTTGGCACTCCTCCACCCATCAATGGTAATGCCAGCACTACGACTTGGCTGTCACCTTCGTTAACCAAGGAGTAGACTGCTTCTGCATCCCCATCCATATCTAAATCACCAAGAAGAATTTGAGTGCCAACTTGATGATTAGCTAGAACATAGGGGGATGGGACTGTGATGCCGAGGTCAGGGTCTGTGTATGACCACAATAATTCGGCTGAGTGGCTACCACCTGCATTCCACCCAGCCTCACCGCATTGCAAGATAGGTGACCATAATTCGGTGTTGAAAGTTCCTTGTGCATCATATGCAACTAGAATTTCTAGAGTTGAATCTCCGTTAACATCCAATATTACCGGTGCAGCCTTTACGGAATCTGTAACCCCAAGATCTACTTCCCAAGATTTCCTGCTTGTATCTCCCTCGATGATACTCAAGAATGAATGAGTGGAACCACCAGACTCTCGTTCAGAGATTAGCACTGTGAAGAGATGCCCGTCACCACAACGCTCGTTTGCGTCCCCAGTAACAACGATGTTTGCTCCAAAATCTCCAACAACAGTGGCTAAACCTTGTGCGCCATAACTACCCGTTGAAAAATGCGCCCAATTAACCACCGGGTCATCAATAGTTGCTAATTCCGAAACTGCAGATACAGGGCCATTCCCTGGGCCCCCACTTACGCTGTGTATTGGTGCAGTGGCATTTCTTGAGCCATATCTACCAAGTTGAGACCATGCCTCACCTCCATCTATCCATTCAGTAGAACTTTTGCCAACGAATGGATTAGGGTTTAGTTCATCCAAGTGTGGGTTGTGGTTTGTTGGTGGTACTATTTGCAACAGCATTGAGAAGGTGATGAATAACGCTATGAAAGCAGTTTTTCCCCTCAAATCCCTCGCGGCAGGCCCAATCACATACTGCTTTGCCCTTTGGCCGCTACTTCAACCTTCACTAAATCCGCTGAGGGTAAAATGCGTTTGTAAGGGTACGTGACCCCTACGGGGGTCACGATGAATTTCTATGAAATCAAAATTAAGTGAAGGATAATTGATGCCAATACTGATTTTGTCAAATCAAATTAAATGACTATTTCATATAACATTTAATTCAAGGTTAAATCCACATATTCCCTATCATATACTGGCTTCTATTCAATTCACTGAAACCGGTTTGCTGATAAAGGGGGAGTAGGTCGGCGAGCCACTGGAAACCTCTCTTCTGGAGGCGTCGCCTGTGAGGGACGGGAGGGTTGTGAACCCTTCCGTTCCACGGCACACCTCTCAGTGAGCGGTGAATGGAGGAAAAAAGATGTACACACTTGAAGTCAGAGAGGATACTATCAGAATCCCCGCGGAATACATTCGCGAGGGGCAATCATTGAGTCAACACGTTGACCGTCTAGCGCATCAGGCGTTTGAAGGTAAGTTTGATGATGATGACAATTTTGTCATTGTTACCTATGATCACGAAATGATTGGTCGAGGCAGAATCATACATGGGGATGGAGCGATTTACCAAAATGTACGTTTCAAAGCCGTGCTTTTCCGACTTGACAGTAACGAGATTGTTGACGGTGCTGTATCAGAGGTTCTTGAATTCGGTGCATTCGTTCAAATTGGTCCATTAGAAGGCCTATTACACAAATCCCAAATTCTTGAAGAACCTGTCCAAATTAACCAAAATGAAGGTAAAATAACTGGTAGCCGTTCTGGCTCTCAACTCTCTATTGCAGACCCACTACGCTCTCGTGTGGTCACTCTTTCATTAAACACACACGACCCTCGCTCATCAAAGATTGGGCTTACCTGTAAGCAACCAGGTCTTGGGGCTCACGAATGGTTAGTAAACGGCGGTGAATAATGTGTCAAAGAAGGTTGAACTTGCTTGTTCTGAGTGCCACCGAATCATCGAAGTTGCAACTGGCAATCTTGGATGGTGTCTTAAATCAAACAATGATGTGATTGCTAAAACTAAGAAAGCTTTAGTCCAATTAGTATTCCTTAACAAGAACGGATTGGACCCTTCTGATGAAGAGCACAAGGCTTTGGCTAAAGAATTGAAAGATGATATGGAGCGAGTAAAACCAACCAACCCGGAATGTCCATTTTGTCCAGGTGCACACCTAAGTTCAGATTGGCAAGGTTATGTTGTTGTGCTCAACCCAGAGCGCTCAGAAATTTCATCAATACTCAATATTGAGAGGGCAGGAAACTACGCACTAAAGGTAAACGTGCGCTGATGTAGGAGGGATTATTATGGAAATAGTAGACAGAAAAGAAAACTCATTATTGAGTCGTATTGAAATCAGATTTCAGTTGCGACATGAACAATCAGCAACTCCAAGTCGGAGCAACCTGCGAAGCAAAGTTGCATCACTTGAACCGGGTTCATCAGCATCAAATGTCATCGTAAAAGATGTCAACACTCGTTTCGGCCAACCTTTGACTACTGGTTTGGCATTCATTTATGATTCGCCCGAAGCAATGCAAATTGAGCCGCAATACATCCTTGATAGGCATGGTGTTGCAGGTGAAGAAGATGCTCCTGCTGAAAAAGCGCCTGCTGAGGTCCCAGATGTTGCACCACCAGCAGAAATTGAAACTGAAGATGATGTTTCTGGAGGTGAAGAATAATGTCAAATCGTTCAAGCGGATCACAGCGTGACCGGCAATATCGCCGCTGCGGTGCTCCCCGAACTCCAGGGTCATTCGCTCCCGGTTCTCTGGGGCACGACGCCCGATAGCAACCACGGCGGCCGCGCGCGCTACGAT
>JACNFL010000082.1 GCA_014384685.1 Methanobacteriota archaeon | reverse complement strand
GAACGGGGGACTGTAAGGCTCTTTTTTCCTAAGGATGATGGGCGTCGTCCATATCCCAGTGCAACATACGAACAAGCAGCCGATGTCGCCCTAGGACTACTGAGAAAGGGGCAGATTGAAGGACATCAGATTCAACTTGACAGCCCCTCTTTATACGCGGAGTACTTCAAGGATCTTTATAGGCTTGCAGGGGATAATCTAACAAGACAAGACTTGATTGATGCGCTAAAATCCCTAGATTTTCCCAGAGTAAACGACAACTTTAGGCTCATCCAAGATGGGAGCATCAGTGTGCTCGTTCCTTACTGTGAAGAAGCCGAGTTGTTAGCCAAGGAAGTTCGGGAGGATCGATTAAGTCGAGATTGGATAAGGCGGGCAAGACCCTTTTCGGTTGGCGTTTGGGTGTCCTCGCGAAAAGAAATGGATACAATGAGATATATGGAGAAAGCACCAATGCGGGATGGCAGTTACTCAGATGAATGGTGGATTCATCTAGAACCAGATCATTACGACGACAACCTAGGTCTTGTCTTGCCAGATGTGAAGGAGACTCTCATCCTATGAAAACAGCGGCGCACTTGCCTATAGATAGGGCTTCCCAAGTCTTGGAGGTTTGGGGTGATTATGCTTGTTTTACCAGACCAGAGCTAAAGGTGGAGAGGTTTAGTTACCCCGTGATAACGCCATCTGCAGCAAGAGGGATTTTTGACTCTATCTATCTAAAACCTTCATCTTTCAGATGGTCTATTCAGGGGGTTGAAGTATTAAGCCCACTCCAGTTTATCCCTTTACGGCGAAATGAAGTCAAGAGCAAGTTGCCGTCAGCAAGAACAATCAAGAAATGGATGTATGGAAAGGGAGCAGTAAGCCCACTGGTAGCTGACGAGGATAGAACACAACGGCAGACGATCGCACTTCGTAATGTGAAATACAGGATCCATGGCAAGATAGTCCCTTGGAACGGAAAAGAAGCAAACACGAAGGGCATGGAAAGTCAATTTAGACGACGTGCTGCCCGTGGGCAGTGTATTTTTCAGCCCTATTTGGGTTGCAGAGAATTCCCGGCATATTTCAGGCTCATTGAAAATGGTCAAGAAGAAGATGCCCCCGTAGCACTAAACATGGAAATTGGGTGTATGGTCTATGATGTATTTGATCTTTCCAAGAGGGGCACATCTTTGGATAAGCCTTCTGTTAGCCTTTTCGAGGCTACGATTAGGGATGGAACGCTCTTAATTCCAGATTACCATTCCGAAGCCGTCTTGAAGGGGCCTGGAGCAAGCTAATATGCTCGGAAGTCTACTGGAATATGCCCATCGGGCAGGGATTGAAACCGAACCCGGGTTTTCCCCCGAGACCATCAAGTGGGAGATTCGGTTTTCAACCAGCGGGAAGTTTGTTGGGGTTGTGGAAATGGGTAATTTAGATGACAAGATAAACCACGGTCGTTTGTTTGAGTCTGTTCCTAAGTACCCACCCAACTTGATGCAGTCTGGTGGCAAGTCTCATTTCTTGACTGATTCCCTAGGCACTCTCGTTCCCGCTATGGTGGCTAAGGCAGCTGGGGACCCTTCAACAATACCGCAGAAGGCAATCACGAAACATGAGTTCTTTTTGAGTTTACTGAGGCAGGCTTCCCGTGAAGACAGTGCCCTTGCTTTGCTGAAGGTTGTTGCTGATGCACTATCCAACGAACCAAAGGTTGAAAAATTAGTCCTTGCACTCAAAGGGAAAAAGGCTAAACACACAGATAAGGCGACTTTCAGGATAGGAGAGTTTTCCCCACTAGAAGGTAGCACATGGCGAGATTGGTGGCGCACCTACCGGAAAACCCTATTTGATGCTACCTCGGGGAAAAAGCAACAGCGCTCCCTAGCTACTGGCAAGTTGATAGATCCACTTGAGTCTCATCAAAAAATCAAGGGTCTTTCTGGTGTAGGGGGTCGTGGTACTGGTGATTCCCTAATTTCATTTGATAAGGAATCCTTTTGTTCTTATGGATTGAAGCAGTCAAGGAATGCACCCATTGAAGAGGAAGCTGTAAGTGCGTATGTTTCTGGGCTAAACCATCTCTTGTCAAGAGGAAAGCGTGTGGCGAGCACAAAGGTAATCCATTGGTATTCCAAGAACCTCTCCATTGATCCAATGGAGGTAGTTGAGAGCCCCGCCCCCTTCCTGGACGATTGGGGTGATAGTGCTGTTGAAGTGGAAGCGGATATCAGTGAGGTATTAGGGAGCATTGAAGTGGGCAGTAGCCCCGAAACCAAAGCCCTGGATTGTCGTTTCTCTGCGATGGTTCTTTCTGGAAACCAGGGGCGTGTCGTGGTAAGAGATTGGTTGGAAGGTGACTTAGGCAACTTGATCAAGAATATTTGCCGTTGGTTTAATGACTTGAAGATTGTTAGGCTTGATGGTTCATCTCCAGCCAAAGCACCAAAATTCCTTGGGGTATTGGGGTCAACGGTTGCTGACCTTGATATGCTTGATGGACCTTTTGTTATCGCAATGTGGCAAGCAGCAATCGCGGGGCGTTCTTTTCCCCGTCGTGCGATGTTTGGGGCACTCAATAGGTTCAAGAGCGACTTGCTTGATTCCGAGAGAATGAACCAATCAAGGATGGGATTGTTAAGGGCAATCCTTAATAGGAATGGAGGTAGAGAAATGAATGAAAAGATAGACTGGAAAATCGATATTGATAGAAGAGAGCCTGCTTATCATTGTGGGAGACTTCTTGCGGTATTTGCAAGATTGCAGAAAGCTGCTGTACCTAACGTCAAGGCTGGCTTGGTTCAGCGGTATTATGCAGCAGCAAGCAGTACACCTGCATTGGTTTTGGGGCGACTCACGCGTCTTAGTCAGCACCACCTAGCCAAACTAGAGGGTGGGTTGCCGTATTGGTTTGAGAATAAGATATCTGAGGTTGCTGAGCGAATAACTACTTACCCAAAGGTCTTATCCCTAGAGCAACAGAGCTTATTTGCTTTGGGTTATTACCAACAAGTAGCCTTGCTTAGGGCAGAGAAATCTAAGAATAAAAAAAAGGAGGATCAGAATGACTGAAATTATTAAGAACAAGTACGAATTCTTGTTTCTATTCGATTGCGAGAATGGAAATCCAAATGGAGATCCCGATGCTGGAAATGCACCACGGATTGATCCAGAGGACAACCATGGTCTTGTGTCCGATGTGGCCCTTAAGAGGCGTATTCGTAACTATGTGCAAATGTCTTGCGATAACGAGGCACCAAATGCGATTTATGTTCAACATGGAACCAATCTGAATCGTCCATTAGCCTTTGCGCACGAAGAAACGAGTGGCGAAATCCCTAAGAACGCTACCAAGGACAACGTCAAAAAAGCAAGGGAGTGGATGTGCCAGAATTTCTTTGATGTACGCACGTTTGGTGCAGTGATGAGTACGGGACCGAATGCTGGGCAAGTTCGTGGGCCTGTTCAAATGGCATTTGCAAAATCATTGGATCCGGTGGTCCCTTTGGATTTGTCAATTACTAGGGGTGCAGTTGCCCACAATATCAAGGACGGCACTAGTTCCGCCTATGCAAAGTGGGAAAGTGAACAACCAGAGGACAAGCTCAGGACGATGGGTCGCAAGACGCTCATTCCTTATGGACTGTATCATGCAAAGGGTTTTGTAAGTTCTCATCTTGCCAAAGGAACGGGATTCTCTGAAGACGACTTGGCTCTCTTGTGGGAAGCGATTCTTGGAATGTATGAGCATGACAGATCTTCAAGCAAGGGTGTAATGACCGTATACCCTTCTAGTGCTTTCGTCTTTAAGCATGTGGGGACAGACACTAACCTAGTCCAGCGTTCACGCCAAGCTATACTCGGTTGTGCCCCTGCACAGAACCTATTCAGTCTTGTCTTGGACCGAATAAAGAAGCGTGAGGGTGTTGATTCACCTCGATCAATTGGTGATTACAGTGTACCTACATTGGCCGAAATCCAGGAGGTTGTACCTGCAGGTGTAGAAGTTTCGTTGATGTGTTAGCTGGATGGTAGGGGAAACCCTAATACCTGTGTCTGCTATACAGCATTACCTGTATTGCCCACGGCGGTTTGGTTTGGTCTTTCTTGAAAGGGAATGGGAGGATAATCGATTCACTGCTGAGGGCACTGCCTTGCACCGCAGGGTTGACCAACCCACACGTGAGTTTCGTGATGGCGTCTTGGTTGTGAGGGGGTTGTCCCTCCGCTCTACTACCTTAAACCTAATTGGCAGGAGTGATGTAGTCGAGTTTCACACTTGGAATAGGGGTGAGGACAAGAGCAACTTCATCCAGCTGGATGGTCTAGATGGATGGTGGCGACCAGCCCCAGTTGAGTACAAGCGTGGGGGTTCCCGAAATGGTCCTTGGTACAAGGCACAATTGTGCGCACAGGCGCTATGTCTTGAGGAAATGCTAGGTGTAGAGATTCAACAGGGGTTCATTTACTTGGGGAAGACAAAGAAGAAGCACGATGTGTTGTTTGATGGAGAATTAAGAGCATTGACCAAGCATACTGTTAACCAGATTGATGAATGCCTAGTCAAGAAGAGAACGCCTGCCCCAACCACGATAGTATCTAGGTGTAGGAGGTGTTCATTGAAGTCCATCTGCCTTCCTGAAGTATTGAGAAAGCGCACCTCATTATCTACCTATCTATCAACGAGCCTCATATCGCTGCCCGAGGATTCAGACAAATGAAGCGACTGCTAAACAATCTTTATGTCACATCGGATAAGACTTATCTCTCTAAACAGGGGGAGGCGATTCTTGCCAAGGTCGATGGGGCTAGAAAACTACGTGTGCCTATTCATGGACTACAGGGAATCATCTGTTTTGGTGGTGTGGCTGTAAGCCCAGACTTGATGGGATTCTGTTCTAGGAATGGTGTAGGCGTATCCTTCCTTAGTCATAGTGGCAGGTTCCTTTGCCGCGTACAGGGGCCTGTATCTGGAAATGTACTTCTTAGGATGGCTCAGTATCGGTTTGCAGATGACCCAGTGTATAGCACACCAATCGCAAAGAGCTTCATTATCGGGAAGATAGCAAATACACAAGCAGTGCTCTCTCGCGCACTTCGGCAAGGAAAGGGGTCTAGCCTAGCCTTGAAGGCTTTGGCGGATGCTGTCAAACGATTATCAGCATCCCTTGCTGCACTCCGTAGGATAGATGCTGATGCGGCGTCAATTCGTGGACTGGAAGGAGAGGTTGCCCGTGTCTATTTTGGTGTTTTCGGTAGCCTTATATTGAAGGGGGGTTTTTCTTTTTCGAAACGCTCGCGACGTCCACCGCTGGACCCAGTAAATGCCTTGTTATCGTTCTTGTACACACTTCTACGTCAGGATGTAGCATCTGCCCTTGAGGGAGTTGGATTGGATCCGCAAGTGGGGTTTCTACATGCCGTTCGCCCTGGAAGACCAAGTCTCGCGCTAGATTTGATGGAGGAGTTTCGAGCCTATGTTG
>JACNFL010000168.1 GCA_014384685.1 Methanobacteriota archaeon | reverse complement strand
GATGTTGTCGTCTGTTGTTTCCACCTCAGCCAGATAGGGAGCCAGGACCTTCGAATCTTGTGTCTTCCTCTTCTTCTTCAGCAGCTGCTTCCTCAGCAGGAGCAGCAGCATCTGCGGCAGGGGCGGCACCACCACTAGGTGCAGCGGCAACCGGTGCACCGATAGCAGCGTTCATCGCTTTTACGATATCGTCGTCACCAAGGCTAGCTACAAGCGCTTTCACGCGTGCATCGTCACTTGATACGCCAGCGGCCTTTAGGACCGCACCGACATTCTTTTCGTTGATCTCATTCTCTGCTGAGTGCAATAACATTGCAGCATATACATATTCCATTTTTTCTCACTTCCTTTCAACCAAATAGGTCACCGAGGCCGTCAAAGGCGTCCTCTTCTTCCTCCTCAGGCTCTTCTTCAGCCGCTGCCTCTTCAGGTGCGGCTTCAGCAGGAGCTGCGGCGGCAACTGTTGTTGCGGCGCCGAGCATACTCGACAATTCTTCGTCGAGAGCGGAGGAATCTAGTTGCCCAGCGAGGGCAAGGGCACGGGCGTTTGCCTGTGCGATGAATAGCGGAATTGTTCCGCTGTTGGTGATGCCGGCGTTTACGGCAAGGGAGATGGCGTTGGCCGCTGCTTGTGCGACAAGCGCCATAGTGTCAATTGCTAAGACATTAGGTGGCATGAGGACGCCATCTTCAACGGCGCCACAGAGAATAATTCCAATTTCAATTGGCTTGACTCCCAATTTGTCTAACATTAATCCTAGGTCACCAGGAATTTCATCGCCTTGATTAACGACAGTAACAGTCTTCTGAATCATTACTTTGCCTTTGTCAATCTTCGCTGGGATACCAACTGCGGATAATTCTCCAACAATTGGTCCAGGGGCGAAATCAGTTTCCCCAGCCTCTACAACAATATCCTCAGGAGCAATATCTCCTTCCTTTGCTGAGCGACCAGTTCGAGTCTTTTCTAATTCGTTAAACAACTGGAATGGACTTAGGGATGATGAATGAACAATAACTGGCTGTTCGGCGTTTTCCATCAACGTCTCTAACTCTTGTTCATCAAGACCAGCATTTTTCCATGCAAGACGGAACAGGGTTTTCTTTGCCATAGTTAGGCTCATCATGGAGCGTAATTCTGCCCGCATACCTAACATTGCAGTCGCTGGAACACCAGATGTATCTACAATTCCAAAAACTCCATCTTGTTGAAGGATTTCAGTGAGTTCTACAACTCGGTCTTTCTTCCAACTAATTACTTTTGGAATCATCAGACCAGCACCTCCACTTTGATAGAAGGGCCCATGCTTGTCTTGATGTAGAGTGAACGAATATTGTCTGCGCCACGTTCTAACTTTGATGTGACTCGCTTCCACATTTCAAATGCGTTTTCAGAGATGTGTACTTCAGTTTGGCTTCTTGCCCCTACAATAGTGTGGAATGTGATTTTATCTCGACTGCGGATGATAGCAGTGTTACTAAGTCCTTCAGCAATCATGCCAGGATCAACATTAGGAGGTACAGGACGAGGCATCTTACCACGAGGACCTAGAACGATACCAAGGAATCTACCTATTGTTGCCATATGTGGAACTTCTGAAAGGAAAAAGTCGTGCTTTCGTGCCAACTTTCGTGCTTTTTGCCGGTCTCCACCTAAATCCTCAATTTTGTTTGGGTCGATGACAACAATTCCTGCAGCCTTTGCTTTGGTCGCCATTTCCGCCTCAGCAAACATCGCGATGCTGATTTTCTTTCCACGTCCATGTGGGAGGCGGACATTTTCTTCAATCCTGTTTGTAGGATTTTTCAAATCAACATCTTTGATGGTAAACGCCATCTCAATGCTTTCAACGAACTTTCTTTCTGGCGCTTCTCCAAGCGCTTTTCTTACTGCTTCGGTAATTTGTTCTTCCATTTTTTCTCACCCCTGCGGTCAGCGAGGTTTCCCTCTACCGCAACCCGTGGTTCAATTGAATTTGTCGTCATGATCTCCTGCTTTCACCTGCTTTATGAAATCCTTTGGCACGATGCCTTCAATGTGGCAACGCATAGATACACATGTTCCCATGACTTCTAATGAGCGTTGCTTGACACCTTTACCAGACAAATCATGCGCCTTCTCTTTTGAGATAGTGATGATTTGGTCGAGTGTAATATTGTGAACTGATGGGTCTGAACCAACATCGGTTTCTCCTTCCCAAGAGCCGTTGAATTTGATGCCCTTACCAATAACTGCTGTGCGTATGCGTCTTGCAGTCCAGTTATCTGACATTGATTCACCTCATTGTTTGGGTTTCGGCCGACCTGCTTCCCCTATTTAACCGCCGCGAGAACCCTATTGGGTACTCAGACAACACGCTCCGTTACATGCACGTTGTCAGCACGCATTGTGATAGGGATTGGAACTGCTGCTTCGAATAACTCTACAGTAACCTCTTCTTTTCCTTCTTCAACTCCAGTTACGCGGGCGCGATTTCCTTTGAAATGACCTACTCTAATTTCAACAACACTACCAACTTCTATTCCAGCAGTTGCCGATTTCGGTTCAAGATAATTGGAAACAACTCCTAAGGGTGCTTCACCTGGAAGAACTTTGGAACAACCACGCATTGGCGTAGTTACACCACCTGCACGTCCAATCAACTTCTCAACGTGGTGCTTTGCACTCGCTTCAACAAAGATATATCCGCGCATGAGTCGAGGATGAATGACTGAGAAAACTTCGTCTTGAACATCTCTTAGAGAGCCGGTTCCAGAAATACGTGCATGTATTTCATTGGCGATTTTCTGTTCTTGTCCAATTGTTGTTTTGAGCATGTAGAGGAAACTTGAGACATCTCCATACATATCCCCAAGTTGGGAAACCGTTGGCCGGTTTTGAATAGCGGAGATATCGTCGTCTGAATTATCCATCTCATCAGGGCTCAAAACATTGAGATAACCAGGGTCAACCCACATTGCTTCATCGTAAAGGGTCCGTGGCTCAATTTCAGAGGTATCACTAACAAACAGAATCGGAGTAACCTCGTTTAGTCGGTTACCAAATTCAATTCCACGTGCATCTCCCATTCGAACGAAGGTTAGAGAGGATGATTGAATACCAGTGGAATCTTCAATTCTCATAAACACGTGGTCAAGATCATTGTGGTCTCCAACCCCGTAAACTCCATCCCAACAATTTGCGAAATCGGTGACTTCCTCGCCACGCTTCAGCAAAAGTAACTTGTCTTCGTGTCGAATAAAAACTATGAATCCATCAGACATTTTGAAACCTCCATTTCTAAATTTTGATCAACCGATTAACCATCGGAAGAATTTGGGTAATTCAGTATCCATTAACCACAACATAACAAAGCCGATGAACCCAAGTACAAACATGCCAATTCCACAAACCCAGATAGTTTGTCTAAATTCCATCTTACTAGGTTTGCGAGCCATACGAATAATTCGAGCCCATGAACCGCGACCAAAACTGCGAACCCATGTCTCAAATTGGTCTTGTCGAGCTTGAACTCGGTCCTCAAAGGACTTACTTGTAGAGTCTTCACTAGCCATGGCTGAACCCCTTTAGGGTTCATGCCGACAGGGGGGTCCTCTTTAACATCAACGGGTCCATTCAATTGATGAATTCAAGACTACGGTTGCGCATTGTACGCATTTGTTGATGTGCGGTAGCGCCAAAAATCTGCTGACTTTTAACTCCGGTTAAAACTAACAAAACGCGCAACTCGTTGCCCATACTTTGGTCAACTGTTGCTCCCCAAATAATTCTAGCATAGGGGTTGATTCGCTCTCGTATTTCTTGAGCGCAACGTTCCGCTTCTCCAAGGGTTAGTGATGGGCCGCCGACTACATTGACTAGAGCACCTCGGGCATCAGAGATGTCAATATCAAGAAGTGGTGAAGATAGGGCTTCTTCAGTTGCCTCTACAGCACGTTCGTTTCCTGTTGCTTCTCCTAGTCCAATCATTGCCATTCCGCCGCCGTTGAGCATCACACTTCTCAAATCTTCAAAGTCAAGGTTAACGAGACCTTCTTTGGTAATCATTTCTGTGACACCAGCAATTGATCGCATTAGCAATTCATCAGCAACTCGGAAGGCTGCTTCTATGGGCAAATCTTTGACGCCTTCAACTTCTAACAACTTTTCATTAGGGAGTACCACAACTGTATCACATACTTCTCGTAATCTCTCTAATCCCCATTCAGCATTTTGTCGGCGTAGTGTACCTTCTGAAACGAATGGGTATGTGACCACTGCAATGGTTAGAGCTCCAGCGGCTTTTGCCAGCCGTGCGACTACGTGAGCCGAGCCAGTTCCAGTACCACCGCCAAGTCCGGCGGTAACAAATGCAAGGTCACAATCATCAACAATATTGACAAGTGTGCGTTCAGATTCATAAGCAGCTTTCTCGCCTTTTTCAGGATCCCCGCCAGCACCTCGGCCACGGGCAGTTCTGCCAATCAGAATTTTTTGGTTAAGTTCAGAACGCAATAGGTGCTGGGCATCAGTGTTAACAGCAAATCCTGAGATATGGTCACCAGCCAATAAGCCTTCATCTTCTAAGCGTTGAACGGTGTTACAACCGCATCCTCCGCATCCAAAAACTCGAATTCTTGGTGCTAAACTTGCTAATAATTCTACTAGCTCTTCATCACCTTGATTGGTTTCACCCTTACTTTCTTCAATGTTTTCTGTCAAGGATTCCTCTTCCTCTTGTAGTTCTAACACGCGGTCAATTAAATGGCGCATGAACCTAGCCTCACTAAAGTCGCCTTAACCTTGACGCTCGCTATGGGGCTGCTCAAGTGGGTTCGCGCACCCCTTCGGAATTGCCGAAAATGTAGAAAGTCCTCCCTAAAGGGAGGTCATTTGGCCCGAAGGTCAAAGTGTAGGGGCTTATCTGCCGGTTTGATGAAGTCCAAGTCGCTGCTACTTGTGATGGTTTTAATCGTCTCTTCACAGCAAATGTTTTTCACTTCTGAAATCACAACAAATTCAGCATTAGATGATAAACAGCCTATGGCACAATCAGTGGCCAGCCAATGGCAGATAAATGACGCCCCACCCATCCAATCAGGTTGGTCTGCTAATACTTGGCAACCAGACCCAAAGGGTCCACTTTGGGACTTGGATTTCAGTCCAGATGCCACTAAGATAGCGGGAGTTGAGATTTCAGATAACAGACTCTTTGTTTGGAATATTTCAGATGGCCGCGTTTTACTATGGATTCATCATTCTGCCGCGATAGTTGATGTTGTTTGGCTTTCTGATGAATGGGTGTTAGTAGCAGATTCTGGAACAAATTGGTATTCATACCATGTTGTTGACAATGGTTCTTCCACACCCCATACATCTACAGAGATGCGCTCAGGTCAATGGAGCGATGGCCTAACTGGGACATATAGTGGATATCTATGGGGTCTAGATGCCTCTTTGAATCATTCAAAGGTGGCATTTTGTGGTAACATCAACCAGATGAA
>JACNFL010000076.1 GCA_014384685.1 Methanobacteriota archaeon | reverse complement strand
GAGCTTCTGCAGGAATGGGTGCAACCCACATTGAAATCCTAACTTATCGAACAGGCGCACATAGCAGCAGTGATGATGCTAGCCGTTACCGGCCGGCAGATGAGCATGATTATTGGCCAGGTGGAGACCCAATTGACCGCCTCAAGAATCATCTTCTTTTGAATGGAGATTGGAGCGAAGAGCAACATTCTGAACTTGAGCAGCGTCTCGATGAAGAAGTTGTAGCAGCCTACAAAGAAGCAGTTACTCACGGTGACCTTGCTAACGGACCTTGGCCACCAGCAAGCACCATATTCACAGAAGTTTACGAAGAAGTGCCTTGGCACATCCAAGAACAACGAGAGGAGTTAGGAAAGTGAGGTGATTGTTATGACGGAAATGAATATGATACAATCATTGAACAGCGCTCTTGATAATCTATTGGAATCAGATCCAAATGTCCTTATTTTCGGTGAAGATGTTGGCTATTTTGGAGGCGTATTCCGAGTCACTGATGGCCTGCAAGAGAAACATGGAACAAAACGGGTTTTTGACACACCTCTTGCAGAAGGTGGAATCGCTGCTATCGCTTTTGGAATGGGACTCAATGGACTACGTCCTGTAATGGAAATACAATTCTCCGATTACATATTCCCTGCTTACGACCAAATCGTAAATGAGATGGCAAAACTACGGCACCGAAGTGGCGGGGAATTTAGCACCCCTGTAACTATTCGAACACCAGCTGGAGGAGGAATCAAAGGTGGTCATCACCATTCACAATCTCCGGAATCCCAATTTACCCATACCCCTGGAATCAAGGTGGTTTACTGTTCAAACCCCTACAATGCTAAAGGACTTCTAATCAGTGCTATTGAGTGTAACGACCCAGTTGTTTTCTTTGAACCAAAACGATGTTACCGCGGCCCATTTTATGGAGACCCACACAATGTCCCAACTTGGAAAGGGCACGAGTATAGCGATGTACCAGAAGAACACTATACCATCCCACTAGGAGAAGCAAATCTAACAATGGAAGGAGATAAATGCACAGTTATTGCTTGGGGAGCAATGGTCCACGTTGCCGAACAGGGAATCAAAGATTCTGGCATCTCTTGTGATTTGATTGATTTACAATCTCTAGTTCCTTGGGATCGAGACGCCGTGGTAAATTCAGTAAAGAAAACAGGTCGTTGTGTGATTGTACACGAAGCACCCAAAACTAGCGGTTTTGGTGCTGAAATGTCAGCAAGCGTGCAAGAGCGTTGCTTCTATCATCTTGAGAGCCCTATTGAGAGAGTTACGGGATGGGATACACCTTTCCCACACAGCACAGAATGGGATTATTTGCCAAGCCCACAGAGAATTGCTGAAGCAATAAAGAGAACACAGGAGGATTAAACATGGGAATTTATGCTTTCAGATTACCAGACATCGGAGAAGGAGTTGTTGAAGGCGAAGTCGTGCAATGGCACATTGAAGTCGGAGCAGCGGTTGAAGAAGACGATGCGGTGATTGATGTGATGACTGACAAGGCAACAGTCACCATCCCAAGTCCTGTTACTGGAAAAATACTGTCAACAGTTGGTAAGCCTGGAGAAATCATCGCTGTAGGTGCTGTCTGTATTGAGTTTGAAGTGGAGGGTGAAGGAAACGTATCCAAAAGTGACAAACCTGAACCTGAGCCCGAGGCCCCTGCCGTGGAGGAAAAACCAGAACCTGCACCTGAGCCGAAACCAGATCCTAAGCCCACTACAACACCAGACCCTGTGCCACAAAGCCAAACCAGCATTCCCTCAAACGCTTTGAATGCTGGAAGTGGAGTTGGAGGGCGAGCCTTGGCATCACCAGCCGTACGCCAACGAGCCAAGGATGAAGGAATAGATCTCAGCCAAGTTAGCGGCAGTGGACCGGCTGGGAGAATCAGCCATGCTGATTTAGATGCTCATAGCGAAGTTGGTGAATCAGGAGGAGGAATCAAGTTCTCAACACCTGGAGAACCAGCCGATGGCACAACTGAAATTCCAATTGTTGGATTGCGAAGAAAGATTGCAGAACAAATGACAAAGTCATATACTCAGATTCCTCACTTTTCATACTTTGAAGAAGTTGATGTTACAGATTTGGAAGCATTGCGCCAATGGCTCAATGTAAATCGCACCGCAGGGCAACCAAAACTCACCTACCTACCTTTCATTATGCAAGCATTAGTCAAACTGTTCAAAGAAGGACATCAAGGATGTAATGGGCATTACGAAGATGAAAGGGAAGTTCTCGTACTACACAATGCAGTGAATATCGGCATTGCAACAACCACTGACCGTGGACTCTACGTACCTGTAGTAAAAAATTGTGAAGCAATGAATATTTGGGAACTTGGAGGTGAACTTGGTAGAGTTGCTGGTGCGGCAAGAGATGGAACAGCCACACTCTCAGACCTTACAGGTTCAACCTTCACAATCACCTCACTAGGAAAAGATGGGGGGATAGGTGCGACACCAATTATCAACACTCCAGAAGTGGGGATTCTAGGGGTTCACAAGGCCATAGAAAGGCCAGTAGTAGTAGATGGTAAAATCACTATTCGCAGAATGATGAATCTCTCTTCATCGTGGGACCATCGAGTTGTTGACGGCGCCAACGGCGCCGCTTTGGTGCAGGGTTTGAAGTATCTTCTTGAGCACCCCACACAGATTCTTTGAGGTGAAATTGGATGGAACAAATTTCTTGCCAAGTTTTAGTGGTTGGTGCTGGCCCTGGAGGCTATGTAGCTGCAATTCGGGCCGCTCAACTAGGGCTTGATACAATCATTGTCGAAGGTGACAAAGCAGGTGGAACTTGTTTGATTCGTGGTTGCATTCCATCAAAAGCAATTATTCACGCTGCTGAAAAATTTGAATCGCTTAAAGAACATCAAAGTGGACACATGGGTCTCAAAGTTGATGGTGATGTTTCAATTGATATGCCTGCATTAGTTGATTGGAAAGATAAAATTGTTGACAAACTCAACAAAGGAGTTGAGGCACTTCTCAAGGCTAACGGAGCGAGACTGGTTAGCGGTTGGGCGACCTTCCTTGATGGGAAATCCTGTAATGTGACTGATTCTGATGGCAACAAGATCGCTCACATTACAACAGAAAATGTGATTTTAGCAACTGGGTCCAAGCCAATTGAATTACCATTTATGCCATATGATGAGGAAAACATCATTTCTTCAACAGGTGCACTTGATTTGAAAGAATTACCAGAAAAGATTGCTGTCATTGGAGGTGGATATATCGGCCTTGAAATTGGATGCGCTCTAAGGAAACTCGGAGTTGAGATAACAGTAATTGAAGGACTTGATACAGTTGTATCTTTTTTTGACGCTGAAATTCGCCGGCCGCTTGAACGATGGCTCAAGAAAAATAAAGTTACAGTTCACACAAATTGTTTGGCTCAAGGTGCTGAAATTAGTGACAGCGGAGTCGAGTTATCTTGGAAAAACAAAGATGGAGATTTGGTTTCGGAAACCTTTGACAAAGTGCTTGTAACCGTTGGCCGTAAAGCCAACACAACTGGATGGGGGTTAGAAGAAATGGGAGTCAAAATGGATGAATCAGGTAGATTTGTAGCAGTTGATTCTCAATGTAAAACCAACATGAGAGGAATTTACGCTATTGGAGACCTAAATGGGGAGCCCCTTCTAGCCCACAAGGCAAGTGCACAAGGAGAAATGGTTGCAGAAATTATTGCTGGTAAGAAGCGTGCATTTGAGCCCGTTGCTATTCCAGCAATTGTTTTCACTGAACCTGAAATTGTCAGTGTTGGAATGAGTCCTGATGAAGCAACTGATGCTGGAGAAGACATCGTTGTCGGTAAATTCCCATTAGCAGCAAATGGAAGAGCCTTGACTCTTGAAGCAGAAAAAACAGGAGGATTTGTTCGGGTTGTTGCCCGTGAATCCGACCACTTAATCTTGGGCGTTCAAGCAGTTGGTAGCCATGTTGCTGAATTATCTGGCGCATTTGTCGTAGCTCTTGAAATGGGTGCTGTCCTTGAGGATATTGCTGGAACTATCCAAGCCCACCCGACAATGAGTGAAGCATTCCATGAAGGTGTGCTCAAGACTTTGGGGCACGCAATTCACACGATGTGATGAAATGCGCCAATTCAATGTTATTCTTGCCGGAGTTGTTGACCATGCAATTGTTGCAGTGGAGATGAAAAGAATTCAGAAGTTACGCATCAATGATGAGATTCCTGACACTCTAATTATAGTAGAACACCCTGAAGTTGTCACGATAGGTCCAAAGGCAAGGAAAGATGGTGTTGAAGTCCCACAACGATTTGCAACATCACCTATAGACCGAGGGGGTGGAATCACTTGGCACGGACCAGGTCAAATGGTAGCATACCCAATTTTCCTTTGGGATTTAGATGGAGAAAAGAATGTCGCAGCGGTAATCAACTTACTTGAAGAGTGGATAATCAATACATTACAGCCATTAGGAATTATTGGTGGAAGAGATGAACGAATGCAAGGTATTTGGAAGGATGGCTACAAATTTTCAAGTGTAGGATTAAATTTCCTAAAATGGGTTAGCCGACATGGTTTAACTATCAACTACAACACCCCTGATGGTAGAGTCGAAGGATTAGCAGGATGTGGGCTTACATCTGGCACCACAACATCCCTTAGTGCCTTAGGTGAGCAAGGACTTACTCGTGAAATCTTAGAAGCGATGCTGATATCAACTGCACAAACTAGTCTCAACCGAACTGTGGCAAAAATCAGTTGCCAATCTAGTAACCCGCCATGGCCTAATTAATATGCGAAGGTTTGAGAACGTCGCCCCGCAACGAATGGAACATGATGCGCTCAAGTAACCCCTATCTGAATGACGAAACATTTGGATTTGGCACAGGTGAGGCAAGAATGACTCTTGAGGGCGTGGCCAATAAGACCATGTTGCTACTCGGAATATGTGTTGTCACAGCAACATTTTCTTGGATTTCAATGGTTAATGACCCAGCTTTAGGGACTATTTTCTTCTTTATAGGAGTGATTGGTTCTTTGATTGCAGCATTTTCTATGTGGTTCATCGACAAACAATATGCAGTTTATGTTGGACCTATTTACGCTGCTTTTGAGGGATTAGTGCTCGGACCAGTGTCTGGAATATTTGAATCGATGTACAGCGGCATTATTCTGCAAGCCATCGCTCTTACATTCGGATTATTCGTAGTAATGCTAGTAATCTACCGCGCACGCCTCATCGCCCCAACTGAAAACTTCAGAATTGGGGTTGCTTCAGCAATGGGTGCTATTTTCATGATTTACATGGTATCATTCATCCTAGCACTTGCTACCCCATACCAAATACCATACATCCATGGTAATGGTATAGTTGGAATTGGATTCTCTTTAATTGTGAGTGGAGAGGCATCCCTCACCTGCGGGATGGATCGCGAGTCCCTTGAGGAGGGGGGTGAACAAGGGGCGCCGAAGCACCGTGCAGGGTATC
>JACNFL010000077.1 GCA_014384685.1 Methanobacteriota archaeon | reverse complement strand
GCAAAGAACCTGAGGAAGTGGAAGAGATGGAGTTTGGAGGCATTGAAGGAGAAGTGGCTTGGGATGCACGCCCAATCTCAACAAACGGCTCAAAAAAATTAATTCGCCTTGGTTTTGAATATGCCAAGAGGAGAAAAGGTTCCCCAAGTTCAGGTAAATCAAGTGTCACGTGTGTTGACAAGAGTAACGTCACTCGAGGTTGTCAACTTTTCAGGCGTGTGTTCCATGAAGTGGGTGAAGAGTATCCCGATATCGGAAAAGATGCTGCCTACATTGATGCATTCACTATGTGGATGGTACGCAACCCAGAGTGGTTTGATGTTGTAGTCACAAGCAACATGTTTGGCGATATAGTCACTGATTTAGGCAGTGTTCTCCAAGGGGGAATGGGAATGGCAGCAAGTGCAAACATAGGTGACCAACATGGACTCTTTGAGCCAGTACATGGCTCGTCTCCAAAATATGCTGGACAGGGTAAAGTCAATCCAATTGCAACAATTAATTCAGTACAATTAATGATTGAGTGGCTTGGAATGAAACACAATGATGAAGAAGCAATCCAAGTCTCTGAATTAATTGAAAAAGCGGTATCAGAACATCTTCAGGATGGTTCAATTTTGACCTATGATTTAGGTGGTGACGCATCAACTTCAGATGTTGGTGATTCTATTGTAGGACGCCTCTCTAATTTATTGGAAGCACAATAGGCTCAGTCTTGTTGATTATTCCTCTCTCGGTTAATTTCTTCGAATTTTTTCCACATTTCAGATTCAACTTCTTGACGGATTGCTTGCTCAACTTCCTGTCTAACGTGCTCATAAAACTCGCCGACTAGTTCGCGTCGTAATTCCTCTTCTAAACCGCGCCTAATCCCATCTCTCTGGGCATCTACAGACCTCTGTATTTGAACTTCAAGTTTAGCGCAAATCTCCAACATCCAGTCTTGTTGTGGTTCAGGCATATCGAGTGCTTTCGCCTGTTGCCTCAAACTTTGAATGGTTTGGGTTCGCACAGGATTTCCTTCTAGATAGTCAAAGGCACCAGTGACAAAAGAAATGATGACATCCACAAAATCACCTTCGTTTACATCAGAACCACAACCGGGGCAACTGGCGATTTGGTCATTTTGTCGAGGAATTTTTTTATGATCAAGTTTGGTTTTCTTCGGGTAAGGTTTTTGAAAATCAGCTTCTCTCAAACTAATTGGTTTTGAGCGTCTTTTTCCCCCTTTGGGTCGTCGTTTTCGTCTCTTCTGCTTTTTGTTCTCTTCAAGATCAAAGTTCATCTGCGAGGAGAAAAAATCATCCGCCCCCTCAGAATTACTCTTTCTCTCAACCATTTCAATTCAATTATGCTTGGGCGTACCTGTGCAAAAAGGTTACTACGGATGCTTTTCGTACAGAATCATTCATCAAGTCTTCTCAACATTACCGCGAGTGAACTATCTAAATTGGCTTGGTTGTCCCATTTTAGTGCCCTATCAGGTTCCACATTTACCAAGTCTGAAAGGAGAATTGGAGCCATTCTCATCAGTTCATCAACGATTGTCACAGTTGCTCGCCGAGCGGTGCGAGAAAGTGGATTCAAATCCACAACAATCATTTTTTTCTCCATTTTCATAAGTGCTTCACATCTGTCTCCATCTTCTAATGGCACAAAAATCACATCCGCATTTAAGATTCCTTCACTACAACAATTTGCTCTTGGTCCATCAAGATTAGGAATGCGTGAATCGGGATTGATACCAAGAATTTTCACATCAGATACGGCAGTTTGCCAATCCCCCACCCATCCATTAGGTGCACTATTTTCACGAACCTCTTTTTTGACCCTGTCAAGTCGGGAACTAAGAGCGGTCATTCTTTCGGGTGTACGATAATAGATATTGATTTCAATTGGACATTGCAAAACTGCAGCACAACGAATTAAGTCAGCAGCAGCGAGGGCTACCGCATTTCCATTGACTGATATCACGCATCGTTTTGCATCTTTCATTAGAATTGCAGATTGAGTTATTGCTGCCCGAGCACTTTCGCATGTTGCTTCACCTAGTAGGTAATCATAGGCTTCTCCTCTGCCATGTGCTATCAAAGCGGAATCAGCCAACAACCCATCTGCAGCAGCTTCGGTCAGCAATTTTCTACCCATCAACGAATTATAACGCGGGTGACTAAGGGGTACCTCACCCATTGATTCCACCTATGCCCCATCAAATAACATTGAAACATCAAGGGCACTTGTTCCACAATGCAACTTACTAGATGATATCACATCAACTCCTAAATCGCTCCAAGTAGTTAAGTCCTCAAACGAAATTCCACCACTCGCTTCGATAATTATGAGGTCGCGGAATTGTCGAGTTTCCAAGTCAAGGATGACCTCTTTTGCTTTCTCACCATCCATATTGTCAAGCATCACAGTAAGGCGGTCTTTTTCACCTTCTTTCTCCATTCGTTGAGCCCATGTTTCAGCCGCTGCAATCGCTTCATCAATGGTTCGTACTTCTAAAACGACGAACGCACCAAGGTTTTCTAAATCTAATTCATTAACCACTCGGGCAATCCCATGTGGTCGTTTTTCATCTTTGTGAATCATCGTTGCGAGGTCATTTTCTTTGATCATTCTCGCATCCTTTCTTGTGAGGCGATGCGTTAACCCTCCTCCGAGATGAATTGCCCATTTATCCAACAATCCCCAGTGAACTTTTCGAGTTGAGGCAACGGCAACAGGCGCTGCTTTTTCTTGCCAATGTGCTGCATTGGTTGCGATTCCAGAAAGTCTGCCGATGAGGTTGAGGATAATTCGTTCGGCAGCCAAAACTTGTTCCCGACCACCCTCAATATCTAGGATTACTTTGCCAGCATTTACTTTGGCACCATCTCCTATCGACCACCGCCATGTAGCGCCAGGCATCCATTCTCTGAGAAGGTGGTCCGCGGCGTTAAGACCGGCTAAAATACCCTCTTGCTTTGTCCACACTTTTGCTTTGACAGTTTCTTCATCTCTGGCCAGTGGATTAGTGATGCCTTCATCGTGCATCAAGGTAGTTACCCACCTTCTGATACTGGCACTCAGTTTTTCCGTTGCTTTGTGGTCAACCCATATCTCAGCGCTGCGGTCGTGAGGGAGAGCCTCACGGCTGGAGCCGGTTTCCATCACTTTGTGGAAATCGCCACCATGTTTCAAGGGTGCGATAGAGTAATTTGACGAGAAAAAATCTCAGAATCTCATTTATGCTTCACTAATTGCAGATTCTGCCGCTGAAAGGCATGCTAAAATGTCATCAATCGTTGTTCGTAGGGTGCGTACGGATTCTTCACTGACTTTGATAGTTAAAGTGGCAGAATCACCCATGATATCTAAATCAATTACGAAGGATTCCGAATCATCAGGTGAAATAGCTTGTACCAATGCTTGAGCATCCTCTTTTGAGCCGCTCCATGTCACTACTACATTGTTGCTCATAACAACTCAAGAGAGCCCCCCCCACTTGTTACCTTTGGTTGTAAAGTTGGATAAGTAACCCCCCTTTCCGATTAACTATGGAGGGAGATGAAGAGCCTGTTGAACCAGCAGACCAGAGTGCACAAGAATCCTCTGCACCCATTCTCACCGGACTTCCTGATGTTGAAGATTCAGTTTTCTCATCATCAGGTGCGCGTATCATGCTACCTTCAGACCGTCGCCAACATCCTATGGTATTCTGGCTCAGTGCTTTGTTGCTTGTTACAGCAATGCTTGGATTCATTAACGGCTTAGATTACATTGACGGCGATTCCGGATTAATCAATCACCGCCGTTTCATCAATATGGATACAGAAGGCGCAGCACCTGGTAGCGCAATTTTACTTGGCACAGTCGTCTATGAAGACGGTTCTGCAGCCCCAAACCACATAGTTCAAGTGACTGTTAAACGAGATGATGGTACAATCATTGAGAAGGGTAACACCACTGATGAAAATGGAAATTATAGGATTGAAGGATTAGATCCCGGTGTACAAGTTTTGATGATAGCCAATGCATCACGAGGCACAGCCCAACTTGTGCAACACTTGGTATTGCTCAATCCACCTCCGAAAATGACCTTCGAACCAATTGGATTCACCACTATTCGCCTTACCTTCCCTAGTGATGCAACATTCGAACAAGAAAGTGAAGATGGTTCATTCATCAATTATGTTCCATATGAAGCTGCGAACGAGAAAGAGCTGTATGACTCTTCAGCCGCTGGATTGTATGTGATGATTGGCGTTGGTTTTTCGGGTATTGCACTTATTGGAATTATAGCAACAGTCCTTGGATATCGAGATGGTGGAAGGGGAATGTTGCGAATGGCAGCGGTACTTGTCTTCTTTTCACAAGGACCGTATGGCAGTGCTTGTTGCTTAGGTGCTCTAGCATTTGGTTTGACCTTTGCACTTCCTAAAGTGCATCATGATTAGCCCTTTAATCAGGCTAAACACCTGTAGTCGTTTGCATTCGAGCAAACCAGGGCCCTGCTTTAGAATGTGATTCAACGATATTCCAGCCCCGTAGTCCTTGCATTGAGCGCAATATACCGTAGTTGGCAAAGTCAGCACCATTCGGCGTTGTACCGCCAAAGAAATCACCATTGAATCCATCAGATAGCACTGTTAATTGATGAACCAAGTTTTCTTCTGGTGGTAGGTCAAACATTTTTCCACGGCTTTTACCCACCATGCGCATAATGATTCCACCAAGCCAAATTGACTTCCACTTCTGAAATCTGGTAAAACTCTCTACATCAGCAACATACCTGAGTGCTTGCCGAGATGAACTGTATGAATTGTATATCACTGGAAGAATACTCTTGCCCAAAATGTCATTTGAAAAATTCATCCACTTATCTTGTTCAGAATCTTCACCTTCTCTTGGGAATTTATTGCCATGTTTTTCATCAATATAGTGTAAGATATCATTTGAATCGTTGCCATGAGTTCCATCAACATCGCCAAAAATCTGTACTTTTTTCCAATCTGCCCATTTCAATTCTGTCTTCTTCATAGGATCGACTTCAACATTTGAGAACTTAATCCCTCTTGATTTTAACAATGATTTAACTTTCAATGAAAATGGGCATGTTGCATAGGTGTAAATTGTCGGCTTATTATCAACCGATCTTTCAGGAACTTTGGTTGGCTGAACACCACTCTCACCTTTGCTCATGTTTTGTTCGCTGAAACCCCTATTTACAACACTTCGCCTTTGGTGAATAAACAGATGAAATGCGGCGACAATCAATTCTTAGCCGTCATCAACATAGCATTGAGGCTGTTCGGTCTGCTAGCGATAGCAGTTTAGGGTGGTGAAAGATTGGTAAAACTAAGGCAAATCGCTGAAGATTTTATCGTCACAGAATTAGGTGGGCCAGAGCCTGTAGTCGGCTCAGATTTCCCTGATTGCGAACATCGGCTCTACCGTTTAGAAAAGCGTAATCATGACACAATTCTACGGTCGGCACTACCCGCT
>JACNFL010000144.1 GCA_014384685.1 Methanobacteriota archaeon | reverse complement strand
GCCGGCTGGCTTTGGTCTGTCAACAATGTTGACTCCAATGGTTCTCCTGTTAATGGGCCCACATGAAGCAGTGGCAGTTGTTGCTATCGTACATGGGGCTCACAATGCGGGTAAGTTTGCTACATTGAAGGAACATGTTGATTTCAGTGCCTTTCGAAAATACGGTGTCTGGCTGGTTTTCGGAGCTATCCTTGGTGCGCTTTTACAAAATCAAGTTCCACAAGCCCCTCTATTGGCAATCATCGGTATATTCCTAATCGTGTTGCCGTTACTCTCTATGAGTGAGAAATGGACAGGTTATAGAATTCCAGAGTCCAATGACCGAGTGGGGGGGTTTGGATCAGGATTCATGGGGGGGTTGTCTGGACATCAGGGGGCGCTTCGTGCCATGTTCCTAACAAGGAGGCTACCAGACAAGATGGCGTATGCTGCGACAGCAAGTATCCTTGCATTGTGTGTAGATCTTTCAAGAATCCCGGTTTATCTTCTCTTCCGCTTTAATGAGATATCATCGCATCTGACATTGACTTTTGTCTTGGTCACTTCAGCTCTCCTCGGTGTTAATATTGGCAAACGTTGGCTGAAATCCCTCAAAGCCGAATGGATTCACAATGGTGTCATGATTGGAATTGTTACAAGTGGTGTATTTTACCTCTACGAAGCTCTAGGATAATCAATGTTCAAGCCATTTCCTAGGCGTACTTGTTGGGCCTAGTTGATATTATACATCGATAGTAAATTCTGCAGAGATTTCATCTTCTGTCATAGAATCTAGTCGTTTGAATCCTGCTTCTAGCATCCACCACCAAAAGAGTCCCATAAGCAGTCCAGTTCCAAGATCCCATAGGTAATGCTGCTTCGTGGTAAGTATACTGATAGCTAGTAAAGTCCAATCAATCCAAAGGACAGAAAGTGCTGGTTTAGACCACCACAATTCACTCCAATCTCTCTTCAACCAACGTGTTAGAGCCATTACCAAAACAAGTGATTGTGAAATGTGTAAACTAGGCCAAGCATTCCATGGTTTGTCAGCTAAGTGAAGACTTTTGAACGTACTTGCAATAAATCCGCTACTTTCCATGATGTCAGATGGTATTTGGTCACGCATATCAATTTCCGCTGGAAAAAATATGAAGAAGAAGCAACTCATTATCGTCAATGTGGAAATACCCTGTAAAGTTAACAGTAATTCCATTCTTCCTCTATCATTACGTGGATGTGAAATGATTGGAAGTGGGTTCAAGATGTATAATGAAGCGTAAGGAATTACCATCCATGGTAATACAGGGATTAATCTGTCAAGTGGTAATTCAGGGCCCCAGAATGTGTGCCCAACTGCTGCTACAAGATGATTGATTGAGAAGTACGGTACTGCGACAAGTAATAACCCAAGTATGAACATCTCAATGTAATACCACTTTCCACCTAGAAGCCCTCTTCTAGCCCATGTACCGCTAAAAAACCGGAATGGTTTGAGTAAGAGGTTGGGGGGATTCACGTGTGCTCGGGTATCGAGGCAATCCTTCAATTGTGGGGGTTCTAGTGTATGTTGACAAGAGTATTCATTCAATTAATTTGATCCTCTGTGTCATCTTCATTGTACATCACACTATCATGAAGAACATTATCACCAATTCGGTCAATGTTGACTACGACCTTATCTTCGTCTTTGCCTTTCTCTAGGTGTGCCTCTCTAACGCGTCCTGCTTCTGCGTAAAGACCGGCCTTCTGGTAAGCCTGTGCAGCCCCTTCCCAATCCCGAGCTAATTCTAGGTTACGTGCTTTTTCACCCCACTGTGCAGGTTCCCAATGTTGCTCTGGTGGTTTTCGTGGAGGGTCTGGCACAGGTAGAGGTGCAGGGGCAGGAGGCGGAGCGGGAGCAGGGACAGGTGTCGGGACATAGATTGGTTGTTGAACCACTACTGGATTGGGTTGAACATACACAGTCTGAAGTCCCATTTGTTTCTCTTTCTTTTTTTTGTCATATCCCATATTAGCTAGAAACAAGCCAACTATCCCCAAACAACAGCATTGCGCAGCCAAAGCTTCATCAATTGATATGAAAGTAATCATGCCAAGAACGGAAATCCCACATAGAGACCAGCCGATGACTTCGTAATCACTTCCTTTCATTACGACCCTCCAATATTGTTATTCACGCATCAAGAAAAAATAGCCCAAACAAAGACAACGCCTCGGGCCATGAAAATCCGAGTGCAAGGAGTTGGTTAAACTTTTTACAAGATGGGGGAACTATCAATAACGTTCAAAGCATACAAGGTTTGTTGGTTACCATGGACCCTGCTGCCTTAGCACTAACAGCCTCGGTCAATAGTGTTAGAATGTTGGTTTCAGCATTTGATGGATATGAAAAAGGGAAATTCATCAAATCAGACAAGGCAGTGTGTGAAGAAATTCGCCGTAGGTCAGAAATGCTTCAAGATCATTTTGAACGAATACACGCCCATTCGCATAAGAATGGCTTGAAAGAATTAAGGGGGTCGTGCGATGAAATATTTGCTACAATCCAAAGTATGTCAGGGGATGCTCAATTTTCAGTCACAGGTTCCCCTCGGACATCCCATATTGAAGTGGGGAAACTTTCCAAAAAGGCTCAGAAAAAGTTGGTCAATCATGACCTCTCAACTCTCAATTTATTGAAGGAAGTTACTAGGGATACGAATACATTACTAGAATCGTTAAGAACTAGTGAAGAAGAGAAGCAACTCATTATTATGGCCGGTGGAATAAACGATAGAATAGGACGCGCTCGTAATCATTTCCGTGAGCGAAATATGTACATAGATGGATTAGTAAAAAGGTGAAAAAAATGGCAGAAAAGAGTTTTCGATGGCGAGACAGTCCAGCAGTAATTGCTAGATATATACATGACCGTGATGTTCCTAATGGTTCAATGGTTACCCTGAAACCGAATGAAGCATGTGTGGTGGTAGAAGATGGAAAAATTGCAGGTGTAGCAACTCAACAACACATGGAGGTAAATCCCAAAGCTGGTATGCTTTCACGTATGTTCGGACGAGGCAATCCTAAGCGTACATTCCTGTTTGCTTTCCTTGGACCTCATGACCTCCTCCTAAGGTTGAATACTCAAACAACAGATGGTCAACCAGCAATAGGGATGCTCAATCTTCGACTAACCATCACCCGCGAGCAAGCGCCAAAACTTCTTCAACTTCCCGCAAAAGGCAAGATGGAAATTACTACAGGTACCCTTGTTGATGCACTTGAGAAGGAGATTCAAGCGAATTTGAACCCGATGATTCAAGGCCAAACTCTAGAATCACTCCGCACAACTGAGACTACAGAAGAATTGTTAGCAGAATTGCGAGTTTCAATGCGAGCAACAGTCACATCATTTGGATTTACCTTTGACAATGTGTTTGTTAATTGGGATCAGACTGAGGCTGAAAAATTATTGAAGATGCGTACAGACCTTGAAAATCTCGTGATGAGAAACACCATCATTGATGAAAGTGAAGCATCTGAAATGGAGCGGATTTTATCTCACAACATGAGAAAAGCAGAACTTCAGGCTCGCTTGAACATGGCAGGCGTATCGGCAGAGGAACGAGCGAAGGTCGAATTGGAGTTAGCCAAAGTGAAATCTTCTGGTGAACTTGAGTTGGCTCGTTGGAATCAATTAAATCAATTACAAAGCGCTCAACAAGATGCGAGACGTGGCCAAGAATTATCTGACGCTCATCATGATGTTGAAGTAACAAAAGTAAAACTCAAGGGTGAACGAGAAATAGCCCAGTTCCAAGATGAAAGAGCAGATGCTGAGTTAGATAGAAAGTTAGCAGAGAAGAAAGGTAAAGCAGAGGTTGCCGCGGACCTCTTTGCTGATGTACAGGCTAGGAAGAGAGAACGCATGGCGCTGGAAGCGGAACGCGAACAGGCGCGCCTCGACACCTCTCGTTCGGGTTCTGATAAAATTCTCGATGCTCTTGCTGAAATCGCGAAATCAAGCGATGATAGTGAAGTAGCTAAAGAAGCTCTGAGACAACTTGGAGAATTAAGGAAATCTGATGTTGAAGGTGAAGACCAGGCCTACATTAACAAAGACGATTGATTTTATCACTTTATTCTTCCTCGGATGCCGAATTTCCGGAATTCAATGCCAATGAACCTAGTATTGTGACAAGGCCAGAACCGGCCAGTGCACTCACGAAAACCCACAGATTGGTCAAACCGCCATCAACCGGAGAAATCGCACCTCCATTGATTGGATCCATCGTTGGATAGATGATATACATGACATACTGCTGTATTCCATCGTAACTGGTTGCAGGCTCATACAGTCCGTAGGCGACTACAGATAGAAGGCCACAAATTGCACCCGCCAATGCCGCTCGGGAATCTACTCTATTCCAAAGTGAGAGTAAGACGGGGAGAACTGTTGCAGCGGCTAGTAAATCCGCAAACAAGAATATGGCGAATATACTGTAGCCATTTTCGACGCCCCACAGGGAGAGCCATATCGCTCCAGGGATGAGTGCTAACGTGGCAATTCGTGCTGCACTCAGGCTCATCTTTCCGTCTGCTAGGTCCCGACTGATTGAGGCGACAATTGCATTTTGTAACGTGTCTGCGCTCGAGCAAATTAATGCAATCCCGAGAACTACAAATAGCGCGATGATGATTACGTGTACATCTTCAATCAGATAGAAGAAAGCGGCCGAAGGGTCTGCTACAGAACCTTGCCCAGCGACAACCGTACCTAGGAATCCCATGATGAACATCAAAGGGAATACCAATGCTGCTGCAAACCAAGCCCCCTTCTTGAGTGCCTCATCATTTTCGGCAGCATGAGTACGTTGCCAGTTTCCTTGTGAGAACATCTCTGCGGCCGTAATCGCTAGGACTAGAGCTACACCTGCTTCAAACGAGTTCTTGTTTAGATCTGAGATACTGCCGTGTGCCCAATCCCACTGTAAATCTTCAGGTGTGTGGGCTTTAGCTTGTTCAAACATAGTACCGATGTCTGCTCCGAACACAACCAGTAGCAATGCAACAAGTAACCAAAGGGCCAACCAACCTTGCCATCGATCTGTTCGTAGAGATGCGGGTAAACCTCCGTAACTGGTGTATGCAGCCGTCACGAGAGCAACGAGTAGAATTGGATACAATGGTTCCATGCCAGCGAGGATATTCATGGCTCTTCCAACTGCTGTGAATTCTGCAAAAAGGAATGTGAACATATAGAGAACAGAGATGATTCCGACATAGACTTGCATCGGTCTGCCCAGCCGTAAACGAACATAATCTGCGAGTGTCACTCCATTTGGTAGTTTGGCACGAATTTTCGGTCCCACGTAAGCGAGTAAGAGGAAGGGTGTGGATGCAGAAATAGCATAACCTAGAACTTCCCAGAAACCACCATAATACCCGACTACCGAAGGGCCGAAGAGTAAACAAAGTCCCCTGCCTGAGGCAAATAGACTCAGACCCATTCGAAGCAAATATTGACTTCCTCTTGCCGATAA
>JACNFL010000093.1 GCA_014384685.1 Methanobacteriota archaeon | reverse complement strand
AAAGAGATGCGAGGTAGCGCGATGCACCTCGATGCGTATTCTCTTTTCTTTAATCAATTCGTCCTTGGTGTATGCGAGGGTTCTCAATTGTTCATAGTAATACGATTGCTAATACTCCTTGATGTTGCCAGTCTGATAGTCTACGTTCTGCTAGAATAATGTGAGCCCCTACCACGATTAAGTCAATCCGTTCCCGTCGAGCACGTGAAATCACTGCTTCAAGACCTGCTTCAACTGCTGAACAGGCATCAAGCCAATCAGTAGCAGAATCACCGGTTTCTCCGCTCGAAAAAGTAGATCGGAATAAAGCAGGGTTTGCTGAAGGTGTTGTGGCTGTACGAAGAACTTCTCTAACGGTATCGCTACCAGCAATTCTATCAAATTTTAGAGCAGATGCTATCTGGGTGGCTAGGGTTGATTTACCAACTCCAGAAACGCCTGAAATCAATAGTAAGCGAGGGGGACGGTTGGTTTCACCACCTGTCATCGTGTTCATCTCCTAAATTGTTAACAGACTATTTCCCGTATAGACGCTTTGTCCTCAACGTTGAATCGCCTTCAATTCTAGGAATTCCTGCAATCCGTGAATACCTAGTTCTCTTCCATTCCCTGACATCTTGTAACCACCAAATGGTGCTGAGATATTGAAAGGCCCTCCATTAATACTCACTTGCCCAGTTCGCATATTTTTTGCAAAAGCGAGCGCCCTATCCTCATTTTCAGACCAAACTCCTCCCGAGAGTCCGTACTCCGAATCGTTGGCTAGAGCCAAAGCCTCTTCTTCACTACTGTAAGTGGTGATTGTAAGGAGTGGACCAAATACCTCTTCATTCCAAATTTTCATGTCGGGTGTAACATCTGCAAATGCAGTTGGTTTGACGAAAAATCCAGTCTCAAGTCCGTCTGGCATCCCTTCACCACCAGATATTAGGGTGGCTCCTTCTGAAATGCCACTAGCGATATAATCGCTAACACTAGCTTGTTGTCTTGCAGATGCCATTGGACCACAACGTGTACTTTCATCAAGTGGGTCTCCTGCAGTAAAGCCAGCAACTCGGCCAGTAATGATTTCAATAATTTCCTCCTTTTTATTTTCAGGAATGATGAGTCGGGTTAGAGCAGAGCAGGTTTGACCAGAGTTGGCAAAACAGGCACCAACTGATGATTTTGCGGCTCTAACGATGTTAGCATCATCCAAAATGACATTTGCGCTTTTACCACCAAGTTCGAGTGTGACTCGTTTTACAGATGGTGCAGCTGCCTGACTCACTCTGACTCCTGCAGATGTCGAGCCAGTGAATGATACCATATCGACGTCTGGATGGCTTGAAAGATATTCACCGACATCAGATCCGTGGCCGCTTACGAGATTGAATACACCAGCAGGCAAGCCAATCTCGTCAATGATTTCAGCCAAAATGAAGGCATTTAGAGGAGCCTCTTTAGATGGTTTTAGCACCATTGTACAACCTGCAGCAATTGCTGGTGCAACCTTACCAATAATCTGGTGGAGGGGGAAGTTCCACGGGGTAATAAATGCACAGACTCCAACTGGTTCCTTGACGATTAGAGAGTTACGCACCTCTTCTTCCCACTCAAAGTTCTCTAACATCTTGGCGTACGAGCGGGCAACCACACGTGGAGTCCCAACCATCGCCATTCTGCTGTAGCCGATTGGTGTGCCAACTTCTGCTGTGATAAGTTGTGCGAGTTCTTCACCTCGGTCTTTGAAGGCTGCTGAAAGCGCGTTAAGATAGCCAATCCTATCTTCAATGGAACTTTGTGACCAAGAAGGGAATACAGCAGACGCTGCATTTACTGCTGCATCCACATCTGCTTGCGAACCCACCGGTACTGAACCAATGACTTGTTCAGTTGCTGGATTAACAACTTCAATTTCACCCTCACCGCTTGCCGCAACCCATTCTCCATTGATGTAGAGTTCCTCTCTGCTCATCATGTGATGCGGCACTATGCAATCTCTTATGGTTTCATGCATTTCAAGAGGGGTAACCTCAACGGCCATTCATGGCACTAAGTGTTGAACGGTTGGACGGCGGGGTTGCATTAGTTACTCTGACTGCAGAATCTGCTCAAAATGCGTTTAGTATTGAGGCTATGACAACAATTTCACAAACTATCAATTCACTAATTGATGATGATGAAATTTGTGCATTTGTACTAACTGGTACTGGTAAGTTTTTCTGTGCAGGTGCTGATATCAATGAATTTAGAGAATGCTATGATAGTGGTACAATATCTGACTTAGTACAAGGTTTAACAGATATTTTACATCCTTTACTAGTTAGAATCAGACAATCAGACACCGTCTATGTTGCGGCGATGAATGGCGCCGCCGCAGGTGGCGGATTGGGTCTTGCATTAGCAGCTGATTACCGGATTGCAATTCCACAAACCAAAATTGCTGCTGCCTTTTTCTCACTAGGATTGAGCCCTGATGGCGGCACTACGTGGTTGCTCCCTCGGCTTGTTGGCCTGCAGAGAGCAAAGAAATTCTTTTTCAATAATGAAACATGGTCTGGTCAAGAAGCATTGAAACTCGGAGTAATTGATGAAATTACGGAACCAGATGATTTGATTCTGCGTTCTCTCAAAGTAGCAATTTCGTGGGGTAAGTGGGCTAAATCCAGCCGAGCAGGAACGAAGCAATTGCTAGATAGCCAATCCTACAATGATTTTGAAACTCAACTCCATAATGAACAGGAACGTATCGTTGGAGCAAGCCAAACAGAACAATTCTCAGAAGGTGTTGATGCATTTCTTGAAAAGCGCAACCCAGATTTTCAATAAAGGTCACGAGCCGCGTAGCAACGACCTATCATTTCGCTGACTATTGGCAATAGTGAGTCATCTTCATCTTTAAATTTAAAAGTGACTCGTCCTGATTTTCTGACCAACAAAGATGTTGGTATTAGGTCGGGGAGATAAGCACTTGAAAGTACGAAAACGCTCACATGTGAGCGAAAAGCCACAACATTACAGAAAGATCTTCCATCTTCACGTGTAAGTCTAAAATCCCCAATCTCATCTCTTTTCACCCTAAGTTCGGGTGTGTTTTCCTTAACTTGTTCAACTAATAATGACCAAAGATAGAGCATTTTTTCATGCGTCATTTCGTTCAACCTTCTCGCCACTTGTCCAGTCGTAGAATCCCCGGCCGGTCTTCTTTCCTAGATCACCTGCTTCTACAAGTTTCACGAGTAATGGGTGTGGCAGATACGATTCATCATCAAACGCTTCTGCTAAATTGTTGAGAATATCACATCGGACATCCAATCCGACAAGGTCAGTCAATTCCAGTGGGCCCATTGGATGTTTGTATCCTAATCTCATTGCTGTATCAATGTCCGAGGCCGAGGCGACTCCATCGGCTAGCATCCGAATCGCCTCATTTCCGATAACAACCCCAAGTCTGCTGGTGGCGAACCCAGGAACATCGTTGACTAGAATGGTGGTTTTACCAATTGCTTCACCAACTGTGCGGGCTGTTGCTATGGTTTCATCTGAAATTGAATCATGCTGAACAAGTTCAAGTAATTTCATGATTGGAACTGGATTGAAGAAATGCATACCAATTACTTGTTCGGGACGACCAGAGGATTTGGCAATATCACCAATTGATAGACCAGATGTATTAGTTCCTAATATCGCATGAGCAGGGGAAAAACGACCTAAATCAGCAAAGATCTGTTGTTTTAACTCCATGATTTCTGGTACCGCCTCAATCACTAGGTCAACATCAGAGACTGCTTCTGCCATGTTGTCAATAGCAGTCAAGTTTGCTTGCCATTCAGCCTTTTGTTCAGATGTTGTTTTGCCGCGAGCAATTCCCTTATTCCAGAATTCGTTAATGGCATTCATACCACGCTCTAATCCCTCTGGAAAGGCATCGAAAAGGCGGGTTTGCCAACCGGCCTGTGCGCACACTTGAGCGATACCAGCACCCATTGTTCCGGCACCAATTACGGCAACAGAGCGAATCTCCATGTAAAAGCCGAGTCACCCCGCCGCCATTACAATTGCTGATAATTTGCAATCAGGCTTCACGTCCGTAGGCGGCTAAAGCCGCCTGAAACAATCTCTGCCGCGGCACATCATGTTCTAAGAAACAGGTAAATGGGGCCAATTCCTTTACTAGTTCAATACTAGAAATATAAGCGCCATAAATGAATGAGTCAACTTTGTCAGTAGTTGGGATTTCAAACCCTAATTTTTCTAGGCCTTTGCGTGTATCTTCATCCCAAATAGTGTAGGTGTGGTGCAAGAAGTGTAGGTATCCTGAAATTCTAGTCATATCAGCACCAGCCTCATCAGATAGGCTCTCAAGAAGTAGTGTATCAGGGTAGCGAATTGCGTACAGCATAAGCATAATCTCTCGTTCTACATCTACTTTCCAGGAGCGTTGTTCATTCCCCATCCACTCGTCAACCATATCCAACATATGCCCCGTGTAAGGTCTGTACACGCGATACAATAATTCCTCATATCCTGCATCATTTTGAGTTAAATGATGATGGTGTGCGGTAAATAATTCAGGCACACGTGCAAAGAACGGTTTCAAACGTTCCCTATTCACATTTAGCAGGGCGAATGCCTGCATAGAATCATCACCTCAGTCCTTCCATTCACGGTATTGAATCCACTCTTGCTTGAAGTATTCATTGAGTTCAGCCACATCTTCTTCATTTGGGAGATTATCGTGCAGGTACTGGTCCCATGCCTTATCGTCTCCCTCAAATGGTTCTCCATGAACCGTGGTTCTGATGTCAACGAACTTGCCAACACCGCGGTTGAAGTTGTCGGAGGGGATGAATAATTCAGGTTGACCTTCGTGGCGACCTTTGTTGATTCTTTCCATCTCTTTTGAAAGTTCATCGAAGTAGTGCATTCTACTCTCTTCATTCAGGTGTTCACGGTCGGCTGGAATACTACTCTCTCGCTCATCATATCTGCCTTTGATTCCGTAAACATAAGCCCATTGTGCGGAAGTTGATTCATCAACCCCGAACAAGTCTAATCCGGTTGAAACCCATTTGTTCATGTATTTCTGTAACAGTGCTACAGGAATTACTCCCTGCTTAACGATTCTGCGCAAGCCATTTGCACCGGTGCCAAGATGGAATGATTCTTCTTTTAACATTGGACCCATGCTTGCTGCAAGAGGTTTGAATGAAGAGGTGCTCAACATTTTCAGTTGGAATTTACCATCTCGGTCAATGAAGTGAGTGAAGCAAAAGAAATCAAGCCAATTGTCAATTGGTTCATTGAAAGAACCTAGTAGGCGAGGTCGGTCAGATTCACCGCGGATTGGATTTGCTGCGGAGTTTCGCTCTAGCAATTTTTTGCGCTTCACGAATCCCCTGGTCTCCGAAATAGTTGCAAAGTACGTAGGCCATTTGCCAACCGTGTCGTTGTTCCTCGCACATGATACGCATGGCCGATTTCCGGTCGTACTCCTTATTTACCATGTCTAGCTCCTCCAGGAAGATGCCCGGAGTGGCGGGCGTACCTCCCCTTCCCCACCTGCGGAGTGCCTCCTGTGTGGTTGGTTGTTCTAGT
>JACNFL010000078.1 GCA_014384685.1 Methanobacteriota archaeon | reverse complement strand
GATGTTGGTGGGGTTGAAAGGACTACATAAGAATCCGAATCAATTAGTAATCCACTACCTGAATTGCGGTCTGAAAAACCGACATCTAAGGAAAATATTTGAGCAGTTCCTGTGATAAGATTCCAACCAGTAACATCCACAGCAGGGTCTGTACTTCGATGTGATAATTCAATCCAATTTCCATTTGGATAGGGTAACCAACTATTGGTTGCATTTACCATCACTTCATTGATACGAACAGGGCTACTACTGTTGACATTTCGTGCATCAGCTCCCATAGGCGTTGGGAATAGAGATATGACCCAGTTTCCAGTACCTGATGTTGGTGCGATGAATGAATGCCCTGGTATACCGATATTGGTATAGTTAGCAGACGAGACATATTCTCCGTCAGGGTTCACTAAGAAAGCAGAATCGCCACCATTGTTGAAAACACCATACTGGCTCATACCGTTGGTTGCAACGATTCTCCGCTCATTTGGTTGAATCATATGTGAAACATTGTAGTCTACAACATGAGTGTAATTCAGATTCATTATGTTCCCAGTTAAATCTTTGATTGACCAACCGCTGAGGTTCATAGTCGCATTTCCAGTATTTTCAATTTCAATCCACTCACCGCTAGGATAAGTGCCATTGTCGTTAGATGGCCATGCGTCAGCCAAAACCTCAGTGATTCGTAGGTCACTGGTATTCCATGTAGGTCCACTAACTCCACCTCCAGAGTTTATCGTTCCCGGTGTGATGGTAGTTACTTCATCCCAATCAGCAGTTGATGAACTTCCTTCAACAAGTGAGTTTCCTTGATTAGCATACACTGACCAAGTTGCTTGATGTTGAATAACTGAATTTGAGTTGTACAAAGACACGATTCCTTGGGTATTTGTCATACAGTGTCCGCAAGATTGCCCATCACCATTTCGTGCAATCACCATATAGTCGCCTGCTGGGATAATCAGGTTCTGGGCATTTTGCGGCCATACTACGGTAACTGGAGAAGATGTGATTGAGATGTCCATTTGTCTTGAGGAGTGGTCTTGGAGATACCATCCAGAAAGATCTACATCAGTACTTCCGCTGTTGTACAGTTCAACCCATTCACCAGTTGTCCAATCAGAAGGTCCTACCGCATCGGTTTCTTGGCCTACAGCATTAACGAATAGTTCGTTGAGACATACCGCTCCTGTACATCCGGTACTTTTCGCTCCAGCCATTTCCGGTTCAAATGCACTTTCAAGCATCACTGCTTGTGGGCTAAGAAGCATCAGTAGCAGAATTGAAATTATTGTTAGTTTTGGTTTTACCATCGGTCACACACCCACTGGGTTATCTTGAGGCTAGGCGCCCTCACCATTAGAATTTGCCTCGCCCTAAGGGCGAGTCAATTTCATGTAAATCCAAAAGAATCAACCTTTTGTGCAAATGTGTATATCATAATTGGAACAAGAATGATACCCATTCCATGGCTTCGCCGTATGCCAATTCTTGGTGGCATCAATCCAAGAATTGTACCAGCGATTAGCACCCCTATTCCAATCCAACCAGTGGATAACCAAACTAGTATTGTGACGAATACAATCACACCCATCACTAGGGATCGTAGTGGAATTAGTTCATGCAATTTCAACATCCCTTTTCCAACTTTAATCATAAGCGGTACCGCGATGAGGCCTGATGCTACTGTCACCGCTAGCAATCTGATGAAATCAGGAGGTGGTTCAATTCCCGACCAAGGATCAATTGGGTACATCATATTTAGCGCAAGAGCCGCTCCAGAACGTGGTCTGCCAACCAAGTATAGGAAAGCAAGAACCATCACAGTTACCGCAGTGTTGGTGGCAGATAGGATTGCAATTACTTCCAAATCTTGTTGACTTGTTTGTGCTTCAAGGTCTAGGTCTGGAGAGACTTCTCTCTCCTCTTTTGCTGATTGAATAAGTGCTAAGTCTTCTTCAGATAATGGTGCGCCGCCAACCATCATGGCTGCCGATTCATCATTCAATAAGTTGCGTTGTTCTGGCTCAATTATTGCTGCTCTTGGTGATGAGCCGTCATCAGGTATTGCAGCAACTATTCCACCCTCAGCTGCAGCCTCTGCTTCCTTGCGTCTTGCAATAGCCTGCATCGCTGGATGGTTGGTTTGACCTGGCCCAAATTCAAAGTCAGCAGGGATGTAATCAGGGTCTTTCCATTTCCCAATAAAATTCCGCACGGTCATCACAACAACGGTTGCTTGAGCAGCAGTCATCCCAGGTAAAATAGCCATCACAGCAGCACAAATTGATGATAAAAAGCAAGGGATAATGAGTGGTCCTGGGTCTGGTAATTCCCAATCATCATCTTGAGGTGGCATTTCAGAAGTTGTGACATAGATATCAAGCAAGTTTGCTATACCAAACAGCCCAGCAAGACCCGGCATCAACATTGTAGCATTTGGCATCCCAACCGGGGAGCGCCCAGGTAACTCGAAAACTGCCCAGCCATAAAATCCACTAAGAAGGAAAAAGGCGGTTGCAACAATCATTCCCGCAATATTGGAATTATCCGTAAAACTGAAGTCAAATTCTCTTCCAAATAAGTTCACCTTCCAACGCTTACTCATCGCTTGCATCCACATAGGCCAAGCTAATCTAGTAGTTTCAGTCAAGATTAGAAACATCGAAATGGCCAATAATAAGTAAGGCAATATTTCACGGCTATCCTCATAAAATCCTAGTCCTGGATTTTCACCAAACAGGAATCGAGCAAAAAGCAATAATGGGATTGACAACAATAACCCAAGTTGAGAACCGCGAGCAGAGTAGGCAACCCCTTGGGTTGCTTTACCCGCAAGCAACATTCTGTGTCCGGGAAGCAGAGCAAGTGCCGTATCACCATCAGGTGCCCCAACAAGCGCGCTAGGGATGTAATTTAGGAACGTGTGAACAGTTCCCATTGCTACAATAATTGCTGCAACGGCAGAAAGAGGGATTCCAAGACCGATTGCTAAAGGAGTTAGGCTAAGCGCAATCAACGCAACATTGTTAACGTGAAATCCGGGAATTAATCCAGTCATACAACCTAGGAATACGCCAATGAAAAACGACCCCATGAGCCATAACCACTCAGCCAGCCAAATTTCCATTCAAACACCCCTGGTAACTTAGCGACGGTCAAGACAAAGTTGCACTTCACGTTCAATAACAGTTTCTTCAGTTGATAATCTCCCATCCCAAAATAGAGGAGTAGCACCACTCGCTTCTTGTGTGGCTAATTCCGTTCCATCGCCAATAAGACAGAGTCGCTCCCCAATTTGTGTACCTTCGCGATTAATCCACAGTGTGCCATTTTCTTCGCTTACAACACCATTAATTTTGACGAGAGTATTGATGTCCCATTGCCATTGGTCATATCCATCAGTCCAAGCAAGTGTTGTTACTGGGATTGGTTCGTTTTCCCAAATTGAGATGCTGTGTACTTGGAGAAGTAATCTAGCATCTACTGAATCCCAGATTAAAGTCGCTGAGACATTAACTTTAGTTCCTGTTTCAATCCATTCAGATCGTGCTCCTTCAATGATAATTCTCATCTTGGTAGAACGTGTGAAATAATCTGGGCCATCAGCCAAGTAACCTTTGTTATAATCTGGTGAAATTGAACCGTCAATCCAACCGACTAGATTCAGGGTTTGATTGCGGTAAGCATTTGGGTCTCTTACAAGAGTTGAAAGTTGGGTGGTTGGGCCTCCGAAATCTCCGGTAGGGTTGATGGCATTAGTTACTTGGCCGTGGTCGAGGCATAATTGTATTCTAGATTCTTCCCATACTAGCCGACCACTGAAGTCACCAATGTCTCCCGATGTGTCATTTTCATGGGGTAATAAACATAGTTTGTTAGTTTCACCTGGTCCCATAATCCACCATACACCACTATCATTGTACGCCTGACCTTCAATGGTTACAAGGCTACCAATATCGTAAGACCAAGATGTTGAATCTGCACTCCACGAAAGTCGCTTTGCACCAGCTGCGTGCAACACTTCAATTTGAGTTGCATGAGTTTGTAGTTGCCAACGGAAATCCCGTTCTGACCAGCGAACCCAGCCAGTAACTATGATTTTTGAGCCGGCTTCATAACTTTGGTCAAGCCGCCCTTCAATTGCTACTGAGATAACATGGTCGGCATTTCCATAAGATGGGTGGTCCATCAAACTAGATATTTGACGAGTTACATTTCCTTCTAAAACATCACCTGAATAACCAACAATCGTGATCAGGTCCCCGTCAAATTCTGAAGGGTCATGAGATACACCTGTCAAATTGACAGTGTGAACTGTTGGTACCCATGATTTATCCCATTGAATTGCACCAGCACCTTTGGCTGCAATCCATATTCTTCCATTCCATTCTGAAACTTCACCGACTACTTGGACTAGAGTTCCAATAGGTGGCAGCAGTCCCGTTTCAGTCCACCTAACTTCGCTAACATTGTAACCATCTTCAACTAAAATATCAATTCGGTCCGAACCACTATCATACGGGTCTCGCACGTATGAAGTCAACTCACCTCGAATTTTTACCGATTCTCGTATATGCTCATGCAATTCAGCAATTTCAACAATATCTGGTTCGCGAACCACCGCATAGAAATTCATTACGCTGACTAGCAGAATGCTAAGAAAGAACATCGCCCACATTTTAGCCATGCTTACGCTCAGGAGGGTTACAGGCTTGAAGGTTCGGCTACTTAATTTCCCTTGACAACCCTATTTATGAGGTGTATATTCATCTAATGTAACCCTGTGTCGTAACCATGGCGTCGGCAATTAGGAGTGTTACCTGCGCCGTCGCTTTAACATTTGTAATCATGTTTTCAACTATGTTTTCAGCATCTCTTTTCCTTGAAAAACCAACCATTTTTTCTGTAGAAGAAGAGAATGAAACGATTGACAATTCCAGTACTAATTGGACCGCACATTCTCCAGTGTGGAGCGTAGGTGATTTGTGGACATATTCTGTAGTCTTGGACGGCCAATCTCTTGTTGATGGTTCACCTGAACTTGCTGGTGCTGAGTTAGATTTGCTATATGGTACTGCTACATTGCAAGTATTGGGTGTTGAGGAATTGATTCTTGGTGAAGATATAATTCCAGTGTATCGAACAGTTACATCAGCAGTAGTTGTCGGTGATGGAAGGGGTGTTCCAGCACCTATTTTGGGTAGTGTTGATGGATATCTAACTGCGGCATTAACACTAACTGAATATCTACGGGTTGGAGACTTAGCTTTGCTTGAGTATGATAAACACATAGTGATGACTTTCACTGCTGAGATTTCATTCGTAGAACAGACAGTTGATATCGCCGATTTTGTTGAATCTGGTGTTTATTCCCCTCCGCTTGAATTCTATGATTTCCCATTAGCTATGAATGAGTCTTGGAATAGTGTTACGAATTTGACAAAAACCTATTCTGGAAGTAGTGATGTTGTAACTTTACCCGAGGAACCGGAATATTTTGACCAAGAATGGCTTTTCTTGGTTAATGCAACGGGTGATGGTGGATTCCCTAGTTGTCAAAATAGTACAAAATTATGGCAAACAAACTCAGATGGAGAGGTTGAGGAATGGCGTTGGT
>JACNFL010000114.1 GCA_014384685.1 Methanobacteriota archaeon | reverse complement strand
TTCCCACCCGCCCTTGCGTTAGGTTTTGCAGTGCGCGTTGCAGTTTTTCCTGATTGTCTAGGGTCAGATTCAGCAACTGCTTCCGACTGGTACTCTTTTTCTAGTTCAGCACGTACCGGTTTGCGAATTTTTGGTTCAAGTGCTTTTGCCAACTCTTCTTGGTCAACATCCGCTAATTTTTCTTCTAGTTGGTTATTGGTGATTTCAAGAGCATCCATTGCTTTCAGATAGTGGGCAGCGATTTGGACTAGAGATGCTTCCATAGCTGCCTGGGCTTGAACTTGAACTACTTCAGCGGAATGGTCCCTCCATTTCTTCCATTGTAGATTACTGTGGGATAGGATATCTGAACCACACTTTGGACAAAATGACCTCTTAGGTGGTTTTAGCACAGGAATTGCCCGTAAGTCCTCATTGGTGAGATTTGTTTCATCAATTCCACCGTGAGATATGTCGTGAATATGGTGACTTGCTTCCATCCCCAAATCCATTGCCTGCCTGAAAACCTGCTCAGAGGTGTTGACTCGACCTGCCATCACCATCCCCCATGCATCACTTTCTTGTGAGACCATGGCAACTGCTGCGGCTGCTGCTGGACTTGAGACAAATGTTGAGGTGACAGCAGGATCAGATGATGGCGCGGGTTTCGTCGCTTCTTGCTGTGATTCTTCAGCGGCTTGTGCAGAAGTTGCGGCGATTCCTAGGTCAATAGGATTGGCGCCATCTTCAATTTTAGCAATTAAGTCAAATTTTTCAGCCATTGATAGGTCATCTCTACTTTTGATGGAGTCTTTTAGAGATTTCACATCATGCCCAGTTGATGTAATTGGGCCTTCAACATCGAAGTCATTTCCACATTGCAAACAGAACTTCGCGGTGGCTTCATTTGGGCCTTCGCACTTGGGGCAGTAGACCGTCATCGGATGCGTTCACAACCCCATCCCATTTCAAACATAATGCTCACGCGTGTTGAAGGAGGCAGTTTTCCCAGACTAACTTAGTTGGTCAAGAAGGTTACTTACATTGTCTTCTCCCAACTCAACTAGAAGGGCTGCTAATTTTGGTCCTCTATCTCTGTTAAGTAAGGCTTGGTAAAGAGTTGTAAACGCTTGACGTGTCTCTAATTTAGAATTAGAAGTGGCCTCTCTAATGGTTGTTAATAGGCTATCTTCAACCCATTCAGAATCGGATATTAATTGAGAAAATATCTGTAGAAATTCAAGTTCATCAGAGGTGAAATCAGCGGAATTTATTGAATCTGCCAACTGAATCCGCGCGTTGTCGGGAAACCACTCCGAATCAACCCAATTTCTCATTCTTTTTACTCGGTCAATTAACCTCTTATCTGGTTGTTCCACATCAACGCCATGAGTCCTTGCTAGTGATGCAAGTAAGTCTTCATTTTGTGACTTAATCTGACATAGGGTTGAAAGGTGACTAAATGAGATTCCAAGGCTAGAATCAAAATTAGTTCCTGAACGGGCCCCCTGAGCCAACTCAAATTTTCTAGCTTCGTCAATCAACTGCTGTTCTTTACGATTGCTTTCATCTAGACTTTTATGGACAATTTTGTTTAGTTTTGTGTGGTATCGTTGCTCTAATCTCTCATACTCATCGGCTAATGCAATCAAACCTTCACCTGGGTCAAAATCAATGTGTTTGCTCGGTTTTACACGACTAATGAGGTATCGCATAATTTCTGGTGGTACAATATCAAGGAGTTCTTTTCCACTCACGGTATTTCCTTTGCTACTAGCCATCGCGCCTTTTCCTTTGAGATAGATCCATTCATACATCATACCCATAGGTGGTGCTGAGCCAAAAATAGGTGCTAGGTGCTGTCCAGTATCCCAAGAACCTCCTGCCGCGGAGTGGTCTTTGCCATAACCTTCGAATGTAATGTCCAACCAATCCCAACGAGCCGGCCAATCTAACCTCCAGGGGAGTTTCCCGCCACCCTTTTCGATATTTGTTCGACCTGTACGGCCGTCCTCTGCGACCCACTCAACCCATGGCCAATCGCAGTTGGTTACTTTGATGCCATGCATTTTTCCATCTTCATCTGTGGGATTGTATGGAAACCAATCATCGTCTAGCGGACGTTGAGAAACATCAGAAATTATATCACGAATTTTCACTCGATTATCGATTGCAGTTTTTACCGATTCAATGTATTTCCCATCTAGGTATGCTTGATAGACATCTACAACACGATATTCTACACCCAGATCATTTAGGGCAGAGAAAAATGGTGTCAAAAAGTAATCTGGATAACTACCATCGCCGTCAGGAGATGGAAGCGTCGCTAATGCCTTTCCAACATGTTGCCCATATTCCTGTTCTTTGAGAAAGGGGTAGACTTTACGAAGTGGATCTGCTGTATCTGCGATGTAGATTAATTCTGCATCTAACCCGATTCTTTCACACGCACGTACAATTAGGTCTGCGGTCAGAACTTCTCGCATGTTTCCTACATGGATTGGACCTGAGGGTGTAATTCCCGTAGCAATGACATGGGAATCACCTTGCGCTGCCAATCGCTCAGCGATGACATCTGCCCAATGCATCTCTCACACCTACTTAGACTGAGACAGCTCTGATTAGACCGCGTAATGGGATTCCAGCGATTTCATTCTTTTCGGTCTTGTTAACCATGACTAGGCAAAGAACGACTTCAGCGCCATCATTTTGTAAGACTTCAATTGCTCTTCGCATTGTTTCTCCGCTATTGAAAAGGTCGTCAACGATTACGACTTTTCTTCCACCGACATTTGCGTATTTGTGGGATAAGGCCCCTCCTTTTTCACCAACCGCACTTCGGAATATCGAAACTTCAGCACCAATTTGTTCTGCAACAGATTGTGAGAAGAAAATTCCATTCAGGCTGATTCCTACAACGGTATCAATTCCTTCAGGATGGTGTTCATCAATAATATCGGCCATAATCATCCCGATTGCATCAATTCGTTGAGGTCTAACACCGATTGATCTCCAACCAATTCTAACGTCATCCGGCTTTGCCTCTGGTGCAGAACTTCCTTGCAACCAAGTGATTGTAGATTTTGAAATAGACATTTCATCAGCAATTTGCTGGTCATTCAAACCCTCTTCTCGCAGAGCAAGGACTCTATCCCTCAGTTCATCAACACTCAATGCCATTCAAACTTAAGGATGAGCAGGACCATAATGAACCCACCGCCATAGGCGGTGTTAAACAACCTAGTATCACGGTTGTTGTAAAACAACGGTAAAGCAGTATAATCTCTATCAAAATCTTCCAGTGCTACCAAATCCACCTTCACCACGTTCGGTGTCACCAAGCCCATCTTCGTCAACCTCGATAAACGCGACTTGTGGGACTTGGGAAATTACCAGTTGTGCCACTCTTTCACCTTTGGGTATGGTGTAAGAATCACCTTCTCCAATCCATGTTAGTAATACCATCAATTCCCCTCGATAGTCAGCATCTATAGTACCTGGTGCGTTAGGTAAAATCAATCCTTTTGCGGCCAACGAAGAGCGAGCCCGAACTTGTCCTTCAAATCCAGCAGGGATAGCGATTTTAAGTCCGGTTTTGACCTTCACAGAAGTCCCTGAGCCAACTACAGTTTCCGCAATGGCTCTCAAATCCCAACCAGCAGCTAGTGATGATCCCTGAGTTGGTGCTTGAGCATCAGCATGAATTTTCACAAATTGGACCGTCACTTGCTCTCGCATCAATACCTGCGGGGCGCGTCTAGGCTGTTGAATTAACGGTGGGCTTAACAGGGGGGCGTAGGTCGGCAAATTCAATGACAGACTTTGACTATGAGTCACTTCTCAATCGAGCCCGCGACAAAATACCTCAGGAGTTATCGTCATCTGAACGATGGAAACTACCAGAACCAGATGTTTTGATTGAAGGTAGCCAGACAATTATCCGTAATTTTAGTGATATCATTGACATGATGGATAGAGATGGAAACCATGTTTACCATTTCTTACAAAATGAACTAGGTACATCAGGCTCAAGAGAGGACCGCCGTGTCTTACTCAAGGGAAGAATCCCTCCCAAGAGAATCCGTGAAAAATTGGGTAATTATGTAAAAACCTTCATTTTATGTGGCCAATGCAACGCACCTGATACCAGTTTCATCAAAGAAGACCGAACAACTCTTCTCAAGTGTCAAGCGTGTGGGGCAACTCGCCCTGTGAAACTCTAATCATTGGTTTGATTCACGAATTTGAGTTCGCTTCTGCCTTTGCAATTGATATTCTTACTGCCATCACTGTATCAGGTGTTACAGAGATACTTGAGATTCCGCAATCAATTAAGAATTCAGGGAATTCATCAGGGTAGTCGGATGGTGCCTGGCCGCATATTCCAATTTCAAGTCCGGCTTGAGTGAATTTTCTAACTGCATCTCGAATCATTGATTTCACCGCTGGTGAGCGGGCATCAACTGGATGCTGATAACCCTCTAAGTCATCTCTAGATACTGCATAGATTGTTTGAACTAAATCGTTGGAGCCGATTGAGCCCCCATATAATTCCATTTTTTCTATGAAATTTTCAGCATCTATTACGTTGGATGGCAATTCCACCATCACGAACAAAGGAACTTTTGAGTCAGGTCCAACATTGTGTTCATTGAGTAGGTTCTTGACCGCCTCGCCCTCTTCGGGCGAGCGGCAAAACGGCACCATCAACTGCAGATTATCCAATCCAAAGTCATGCCTGACCGAAGCCATTGCTTCAAGTTCCATTTCAAATGCTGGCTTGAAATTTCCATCAAGATATCGTGAGGCTCCACGCCATGCGATCATAGGATTCTCTTCATTTGGTTCAAAGATTCTGCCACCTAGAAGTTCACGATATTCATTTGATTTGAAATCTGAAAGTCTGACAAGAACAGGGCGTGGATGGAATGCAGCACAGATTAAGCCAACACCTTCGCGTAGTTTATCGATGAATAGACCGCGTTTATCCTCGTATGAACACGCTCGTCTTTCAACCGCTTCAACCGCAGATTGTATTACGGATTCATCAGTAATTTCTAATGCCTCAACATACGGTTGCAGTCCAGGTCCAACCTCGTTAGTCTCAAGATATTGCACCAACTCTTGGTGATGTACAAATGCAAGTGGGTGAATACCAACTTCAGCAGATAATACGAATTCAATTCTTGCTAGTCCAACCCCATCAACAGGTAATTGTGAATCGGCAAGTGATTTTGTTGGGAACCCAACATTCAACTTTATTTTGGTATTCAATTTAACATTTGAATCAACTTCAATTTCTTCAATTTCAAAGGGATGGTTCCCTGAGTAGATGAATCCCGTATCACCTTCAGCACAACTCCCAGTGACAGTTGCCAAATTTTCTAAATCCATGGCTTCTGAACAGCCAACAATTGCTGGAATACCAAATTCACGGGCAATGATAGCGGCATGTGATGTTCTTCCGCCTTTACGTGTAACAATCAATGATGCCTGTTTCATTAGTGGTTCCCAATCGGGAGTAGTCATTTCAGTAACTAATACATCACCTTCCTCAAAGACTCTGTTTTCGTGAGTTATCTCCTCTAACCGAACTCCTTCGGCGAGCCTTCTGCGAATAGCTCTTGTACCTTCTAAAACCTCTTCGTA
>JACNFL010000174.1 GCA_014384685.1 Methanobacteriota archaeon | reverse complement strand
GAGCATCTTGATTGGCAATTACCAACAAAATTGGCCAACCAGTTGTGAATCCTTCATTGATTCCGCTGAGAATATGGCATTCATCATCTTCACGGCGTTTAGAGGCTAAATGACCTCCGGGACGTCTTTTAGACAAATCTTCTGCAAGAGATTCCGCATCAATCTTGATTCCAGGGGGGATGCCTTCGACTAATGCACCAACTACCAAACCATGGCTTTCACCAAATAGAGTTACAGCCAAAGTATCACCCAAACGCATGGACAGGATATCGCCTCCTCAACTATTCAACCCAGATATCAGTTACGACTGTTTTGTGTCCGCGTTGCTCAGCAAGTTGGACGATTCTCCTCAAAGTTATTTCACTATGTACTGGAATTACGGCAGCAATCGCTGGTCCTGATCCAGATATACCAGCGCCTCTAGCACCCCATACTAGCAAATCATTTGCTAATCTACGACCTTGAGCATCTCCTAATGCATTGGCTGAGGCCCTACCATTTTCAGTAAGAGCGACAAGAAGAGAACCTTGCTCCATTGCAGCGATTGCTTTCTCAAATTGTGGGGCCATCTGAGAAAATCTATCTGGATTAGGTAATAATTCACGTTCACCACGAGGAATGATTAGAATTTTCCAGTCTTCAGGTTCAACAAATAAGCCATCTAATAACACGCCTTCAGCCGCTGGTAAATTTGGATTTACGATTTTCCATCCCGGTTCAACAGCGGCCCACGAATCATCAACACTGCCTGTTAAAGACACACCAGCATCTAACTGAGCCCTAGATGCTAAATCAACAATGTCGGCATTTGACAATTCAATTTTTGTGGCATCCATCAAAGATCGGATAGCAGCGACTGCAATTGCTGCAGAACTTTTCAATCCCACACCCATCGGAACAGTGCTACGTGCTTGCCAAAAAAGTTCGTCGGCTGGCTTCTCTAAACCAGCCTCAACCCAAACGGCAACAACCGCGTCCAAGACACCATTGGGATCTTCAACTTCTTTACCGGGTTTATCATCTCTCAATCGGACTTTAGTAGACAAATTAACTCCGATTGAACAGCCATAGCCTGCACCAAGAGCGTGAAGGAGGCTAATGCCTCCATGACCTTCACCTTGACCGATGACACCCATTCACTTTTCCTCCACATCTCCGCTGATTGCTTGGCCGATATGCCGTCCCGCTGTAGCGGTAGCCCCGAGAATATTCATCCCCGCCTCAAGGTGCGTGACGGAGGCCGTCTTTTCAAGGTTTAACACAAGTCTAACTGTCTCAGCCTGTTGTAAGAACAGTTGACCCTCACCATATTGTGTACTGTTGAACCGAACCAAAAGAAGCGGTCTAGGCTCAATTTTCAAGCGCCCAACAGCAACCGCTCTTGACCCACTTGGGGAAACTACCAACACTTCATCCCCAGCCACTAATTCTGAAAGGTATTTTGTTGAACCATCAGCCATGAGAATGTACGAGTGAACCGGACCAGCATTAATTCTGAAAGGACGTGGGGGGACAAATTGAGATGACAATGTCTCACCATGTACTAAAACCAAAAGTGCGGCGCTAGAACCAACTAGTACACCTTCACCAATCTCAAGCATTTGCACTAAATCAACACAAACTCGGTCCCCTACTCCACCCGTTTCTACACTCATAACTTGTAATTTTACAAGTTCTGGTGATTCCATCATCACTATCGAACTCGATTCCTTGACTTCTCCTGAGTCTGATAATCGCTGAGCTGCAAGCTGCTGAGCAACTCTCCAAATACCCTCATCATCAGGGAGAATGAGTGCATCAACGCCTCTTTGTAGTGCGAAGGTAGCCCCTTGTAACTGGTCTGAATTTGATATTGTAGCTGCGAGTTTCGTTGACGTTTGGTCAGCCGCTGCAACTAAGTTTTCAAGTGGAATCATCTTCCAATCAGGGCAGTCAATAAGCAACCAATCGGCCAAACCAACGAATTCTAATGCGGCCGCTTGGCCTTCATCATTTTCAATTTGAATGAAAGCGCCAATAGTTCTACCATCACAATCAGTAACTGCACCATTATCAACCTGATACCTTCTAATTTCGCTTTCTTCACTAGCCCAATTAGGGAAGGAATCTTCCTTTGTACAGACCAAAGCGTCGGCAGGATGTTCCCCTACACCGTTTTTTGAGGAAAGCCATAATTCCATTAAAACACCTCAGTTATTACTGAATTTCCCAAGACTATCACGAAATGATTCCACTAAATCTTCCAAGTCGTCTGCTTCATCTAAATCAAATTTGAAGCGGCCATCCGCATCCCATGGAATCCCATGAACTACCTCAACAATCTCAGCGACTCTAGCCGCTGGATCTGAATCAGAGAAAATTTGTCTACCCATACAAACTCCACCAGCCCCTGCTGCCATTGCAGCCCTAACAGTTCGTACAACTGCTTTGAAGTCATTTTGTTTATGGCCTCCTGATACTAACACTGGAATCGGGACTGATGATGTGACTTGTTGAAATGACTCAATTGAGCCTGTCCAAGGTACTTTGACAACATCACAGCCCAGTTCCCAACCAATCCTTGCTGCATGAGCAACAGCCTCCGTTTCATCTCCTTCTAAGACATTCAAGTTTGGGCCACGTGGGTAAATCATGCCCAAAAGAGGGACACCCAAAAAGTGACATTCATCTGAAACAGATGCTAAAAACTCAAGCATTTCACCTTCATTTTCATTACCAAGATTTACTTGAACACTCACACCAACTGCTCCTCTCTCAAGAGCGGATACGACCACATTGCTCGGCTCGCCAGCTAATACTTTGAAATCCGATTTCACCCCTCCGTGTCTAGTAGATACTGATAGATGGAGAACCCAACCACCACGCCAGTTTTCTCTAGTATCGTATTGATGATGTGAAAGAGGCCCACGATGTGAAAGAATTGCATCTGGGCCTCGACTTGATGTGAGGGCCCCAACCAATGAACCAACATCACTTAGGCCTGGTACGGGCCAATCAGATGCCCCGTGGTCAATCGGTATCCAAACCCCTCTACCGGTTGGAAGTAACTGCTTGAGGCGTTCCTGTTTCAATTCATCAACTGTGATTTCAGACACTACTTGCACCCCTTCCGCCCCTACGGGGCGGCAACTATGCTAAAGTCTGTCCGACCAGACAATAATCCAATATTTTGGTAAAAAATAGTGACAGCACTATCTTCCGTTGACAATGTGAGTGAAATATCACATCTCTAAATCAACGATTAGAGGGGCATGGTCTGAGACCACTAAACCACCCTCACGCATAACTTCGGCTGATTTGAAAAGGTCCTTCGCCGCTTGGTTCGCAAGAATGTAATCGATTCTCCATCCCCTATCCAATTCTCTTGCACGCCCCCTATTTGACCACCACGTGTATGGGCCTTTGACTACTCCGAAATGAATCCGCAAAAGGTCATGCCAACCAGCATCAAGTAAACGAGAGAACCATTGACGCTCATGCTCTAAGAAACCAGATGTACGGCGGTTTCCCGATGGATTCCAAATGTCATCCTCAGTATGTGCAATATTGAGGTCACCGCAGAGTAAAGTAGGTTCATCAGAATTAATAAATCTCTGAGACCAAATCAATAAATCTTCCAACCATTGATCTTTGTAATTTTGTCTCTCAATACTTGCCCCTCCATTTGGCAAATAGATATTGATGCAATGGAGTTCACCATGTTTGGTGTGCAAAACCCTACCTTCTGGGTCTCTTGTTTGATCAAGATTGGTGTCAATACCACGGCCCTTCTCCTCAAGCCCAACTCTAGAACAAGTCATCACACCTGAGTAGCCCTTTTTCTGTGCAGGATGCCACAGCACATCATGGCCTTCTGGCTCTTGCCAATCATCTGGCATCTGTTCTGGTAAAGCACGTATTTCTTGGAATAACCAAATATCTGCATTTATACTTGAGACGAAATCATCCAAACCTTTTCGATGCGCAGCGCGAATACCATTTAGGTTCCAAGTTACAACCCTCATATCCAACCCTACAATATTCTGTTAATATGAAATAATCATTTGATGTGTGACATCATTTCCCATTCATTTCTTCGCCAAACAATGTTGGGTCACCTTCAAGGAAATATTGAATAATTTTTGACTCTGATTTAATGAGATGTTCCGATACTGTACTTCGTCCTAGACCAATTTTATTGGCTAATTCCCCCAGAGTAATTCCTCTAGGCGTATTATACCAACCTTCAGAGTAAGCAATTTGCAAAACATCCATCCTTTTATCAGATAGAATTTGGTTACCTCGGAAATCAGACTGAGAAATAGTTGTAGCTGAAATTCGGTCTGGTTTTAGCATCATTCTTGCAGCAGTAGTAACGACTTTGATTGACAAAGGACTTCCTCTGATAATATAGAATAAACCTTCATCGTTTACACAAGAACCTGGTTTAACTGTCAACTTCCCGATTTTCGCCGAAAGAAGAGTGAGTGGGTGTTTGATGTTGATGACAAACATCCACGCAGAATCATTTTGAGATGGTTCTGACAAAATTTCTGTAACCTCAAAGTCATCACTTTCATTCATATCAAATGGGGTCTTATCTGGCTTACAAATACCGCGCATAAAAGCCAAAACAACCGTTGAAGTCCGTTCAAGATATCCAAGGAAAATACATTTTTCAAAAACTTCAGTCACTATGTTGACTTGGTTGAGTGCCAATCTTTCGCGCTTCCAAAAAAGTGTAATCTCACGCAACTAATTAACCCCCGGGAGTACACCAAGTTAGCCACCACTATTCAAGAACCACCCCGGCTTGAGAAATGTTGCGAATAGATTTTGATTCAATCATCATTACTCTTTAGTCGCACCATAAAACTGCTAACTATACATAATGGAAACTAATCGCAAAACTCGATACTTATGGCACTAGTTGAAATTTCAGGAATGGAAAGACATTACGTAATGACTTCTGAGACTGTTAGGGCTCTTGATGGAATTGACCTTAGCATCAATAAAGGTGAGAGAATTATCCTACTTGGCCCCTCAGGTTCTGGGAAAACTACTCTACTAAATTGCGTCGCTGCACTCGACAATCCGACTGCTGGAGAATATTCCTTTGAAGGTGAAGAAGTACCCCGTGGGCACGCTGAAAATATGACATCTTTCCGTAGAGAAAACATTGGTTATGTATTCCAATTCTTCAACCTATTACAGGATCTAACAGTGTTGGAAAATATCCTTTTGATTCAGGAATTATCGGGTGGCCGAGACACTGGACGCGCCTTAGAATTGCTTTCTTTGGTTGGACTTGAAGATGAAATTGACCGGTTCCCTGCAGAAATCAGTGGCGGCCAACAACAGCGTGTTGCAATCGCTAGAAGTTTAGCCAAGAGTCCTAAATTATTGCTAGGGGACGAGTTAACTGGAAATCTAGACTCTAACACCTCATCCAAAGTGATGGAGGTACTTGTCAAAGCGTGCGAAACAGAAAATATTACAGTCATCATGGTAACCCATGATGAATCATTGGCGAAATATGCTACAAGAGTTGTTCGTCTTGATAGTGGTAAAATAGTTTCAGATGAAAAGGTAAACAATTGAGGTGAACAAATGTCAATGTTGTTGACCAAACGATTGGCTAGAAGCCTATGGCGAACTAAGTT
>JACNFL010000133.1 GCA_014384685.1 Methanobacteriota archaeon | reverse complement strand
TAGAGTTACAGAACTATGAGTACTCAACAGAGCTTTGCTGGTTAACTCTGTCCAAGACTTAGAAGTCTGTGCAAACGAATATCCTGAAATCGGCCCAACTGGTACAGAACACATGTTGTCTGTCTGATCTCCAAGCCAAGTTTTTGATGATACAGTGGCTGAAAGTTGGTGATTTAATTCCTGTTCAACTGCTAAGAAAGTTAACCCGTATGCATCTCTTGCTTGCACTACGCCAACTAAGTTGGAATCGGATGGATTTAGCAATTCAGAATTTCCGCCTTTGGCTACCGCTATATTTCCTGTACCGGTGAAATCAACGTTGAAATTCTCGCAGACTTCCGATAAGGCTCCATTGAGACGGTTGTCCAATTCACGTACCATCTCCTCCCCTTCAACATCGAATTTTCCACTAGAGATAGCAAAATTCATTTCATCTCCATATTCAATTGGCTCGGCAACGAATGGGTCTAGATTATTGGTCCACCACCAGTATCCACCACCTGCAATAACGAGAATTACAAGCAGGGTTGCTATTGTGGATTTACTAGTTAGAGTTCCAAGTAAGGAGCCACCAGCAAGGCGGTTTGGACGGCTAGAAGGTAGTATAGGAGGAAGGTCATACTCTTCTTCTTCAAACAACTCTGCCTCAAACACTTCGGCTTCAAAAATTTCATCTTCATCGTCAATAAGAAGGTCGTCATCAGATTCAACATCTAATTCTGCAACATAGACTTCGGCCTCAAAAACTTCTTCCTCAATTTCGGCGACCTCTTCAGTTGATTCGTGGCTAACCTCATCTTCCTCAAGTAGTAAGATTTCATCATCATCATCATCTGAAGCGAAAGATTCCAAGAGTCGGTCAATCAACTCCTGCTTACGCCCAGAAACCTTCAATCCAGCGTCTTTGCACATTGATTTCAGGTCTGCAACTTTGAGCGCTATTAGTTGCGCTGCAGTTGGATTAGAATCGTCGACCATTCTGTGACCCAATCACATTGGGGCCACTTAGGGCTTTCAACCCCTTCGGTATTTAGCAGGGTACACATGCGATTTTACATTAGCAAACAATTCTATGAGAATGCTAAAATCCCGTGCTACGCACGGGTTTTATAATCTGCAAAGGTGAATTGCGGTTATTGCATTCGTTCTGCTTGACGCTGCCACTCAATCTGTTGGTCAGTCCATCCTAATGCACGTAATTCATCATCAGTGTAAACTGGCTGAGCAGGTGCAGATTCAGCAACTGGCGCAGGTTCGGCAACTGGTTCAGGTTCGGCAACGGATGCAGGTTCCTCTGTTACCTGAGGTTCAGTGGTTTGTACAAATTCATCACTTTGTGGCGTTGAATCTGGTTGTTCAGCTGGAGATTCCAATACATCATCCTCTCCATCCTCACTTGTTTCTCCAGTTTCAGACATCGTTCCACGCTCCTCCTCAGCCTGCTCAAGTACTTCTTCTTCGGTGGTCTTTTTGTCAGGCGAATCTGGTTGAGCTACTTTCTTCCAAGCCTTTCCTGCTTTGTGAGCGCCGATGCCCGCGAAAATTGCTAGAATCAAAGAAATTGCAGCCAATGGCGCGCATAATGGCTGATTCCAATGGGGAGTTACTTCAGCATCAATTGTTGCTCGGAATCCCTGTATCTCTGGTGGATTTTCGTATTCAAAGACTAAGCAATATTTACCCGCTGGAACTTCAAAAGATACCGTTTCTACCTTACCAATTATCATCGGTGTGATTGAACCATACTTGTATTGTTCTCCAAGAGATTCTATGGTTTGCCCATACATCTCATCACAAGGTGAAGGGAATAGAGCAAGTCTGAATCCTGTGTTTGCGCCATCCTGACGGTAACTGACTAGCCTAACGTCAACTGGGATTGTTGTGACTCCAGCAATGTCTATTGGAATTCCTGGGAGATTTAAATCGTGTATGATTGTCCCTGAAAACTCATCATTACCATCCCATATTTTTTGGCCCATTAAATCAAAATCTGCTTGTTCCCAAGCGGCTGGATGATCTGGATCATTTCGGTTTAGAATATCAACCTCTTGACTGAATTCGTGAGGATTGTTGGAAATATCTCCTTGACTGAAAGGCCACAATGCAATACCGCCGAAAACTGCAACTAACAACAATAACAATATCACATTGTTACGCTTACTGTTCTTAACTTTCCTTAATTCTGCAACCTTTTCTCGGCGATCAATCTCAGCTTGGCGAGCCACATTTTGCTCAGCTAATTTCTCAAAAGCCCCCTCGTCCATCTCTTCACCTGATGAAAGTGAAGAGGACGCCGAACGTCTTGGAGGACCCTTTGGCTTGGAACTAGGTGGACCAGAGGGTCTCGCACTAGGTGGGCCGGACGGACCTGCGCTCGGTGGACCGGTTGGTCCCGAACTAGGTGGGCCGGACGGACCTGCTTGCATGAAGACGCCAACGCCTCCCTGATTATGAAAGGATAGGCCTTGTTGAATTGTTAGATATTTGCTGAGAATGACAAGTTCAGCAATAAAAAAATGAAAAATAGAAAGAAAATAGGAGCCATAGGACTCAAGAATGGTGGGGGTGCCCGGGCACATCATGACTGTACGGTTGGCCATTCTATCGCGCGGCCCGAGGCTGTACAGTACTCGACGCCTTTTGGAAGAAGCCGAAAAGCAGGATTGTTATGTTGAGGTTCTTGATCCAATGCGCCTCAGTATCACGGTTGGAAATGAAGAACCGAGGATTCTAAATGCAGGCTGGCCAGTTGAAGTCGATGCTGTTATTCCAAGAATTGGATATTCAATTACACATCATGGTGTTGCATTAATCAGACAATTTGAGAGATTGGGTGTCTATGTAGCGAATAGCGGTGAGGGAATTAGCCACAGCAGAGACAAATTACATGCAACTCAACTGCTCACAAAAAATCGGATTCCTGTCCCTACCACATGTCATGTTCGAACTTGGCAAGATGTTGAAGGAGCATTATCAAAGGTCGGTGGAATGCCTGTCGTGGTGAAGGTTAGTGAAGGCACTCAAGGCAGTGGAGTTTTCTTAGTGCATAGTGAAGATCGTGCTAGAGAATTGACTTACAAACTACTTTCAGAGGGACACCACGTACTTGTGCAAGAGTACATTGAAGAAAGTCATGGAAGAGATGTCCGAGTTATTGTGGTAGGAGGAAAAGTCATTGCTGCTATGCGAAGACGAGCACGGGGTCGCGAGTTCCGCTCAAATTTCCATCTCAACGGTACTGTTGAAAAAATCGATTTGCCAGATGAATATGCAGACGTTGCGCGCCGTGCTGCTCGCTTGTTGAATCTTGATGTCGCAGGCGTTGATTTGCTAGAAAGCGAACGTGGCCCACTAGTTTTGGAAGTTAATTCATCACCTGGACTAGAAGGCATTGAGGGAGCAACTGGCATCAATGTAGCAGGTGCAATCATTGAACATTGCATAATGCATCAAGGATTCAGTAATGTTGGACTAGACCAACTTCTGCGAAGTCGACCTGGTCACGGTGTTGTTAGTGTAAACATCAGCCGTCACCCAATACTGAGTGGAAAACAAATTGGTGATGTATTTACAAATGTCAATGAGCAATTTGTATTCGCTGTTGCTCGTGAAGGAATGCATATCTGGAAGCCAAGACGAACATTTCTATTGAGGCGAGGTGATGAGATTATTTGTTATGGTGAAATTGACAAGATTCATCAGCAATTAGCACCATGGGTTACACATTCTGTTGACAACAATAATGTCAGCCCTTCAACAATTGAATTTGGTGATGAATCCTACTAAGTGGCTTTTTTGGATTCAATGCACGTTGGACGGATAACACTACTCAACACGCGAAGCATTGATAATCGAGAGTGAATCAACCTCTCTTCCCTGTAAGGGGATGGGAATGGGTGTCACCTCGGTGGCACTAACGATGAAGAGAGGTTACAATGTCACAAAAAGAAGATGAAAATGGACAACCATGGGCGGATGCAGGAACGCGTCAATATCTTGAGCGTTTCAGCGATGATATTGTCGGTCACGGTTTTACTCTTCCAACTCGTCTTACTCGTCTGAAAGATATGCCGTTATTATCCTGTTATGAACAACAATTGAAAGCAGAAAAGAAGAGTGAACATACATCTCGTTCCTACTTTATTGCAGCAAGAAAGTTCCTCGGGACTTCAATAACAAATGAAAGAGAACTTAGTATTGATGATGTTGAGAGTATGTCAATGATTGAAGGCGTTGGTCATATTGACCCAAATAATGGCAGGCTGGATCTCTGGCTACAGTCAATATCACATCTCAAGCCATCAACTGTGAATGCTAGATTGGCAGCTATTTCTCACCTCCTAAAGTGGTTGGGTCACACGGTTCCTGACTGGGTGGTTCGTCCTCAAAGAAGTAAGAGATTACCTCGCACATTAACACATCAGGAATTAGGTAATTTAATCCAAGTTTGCCGCCAATCAGAAAATCCTCTAGCCGAGGTGATTGTAGTTGTTCTTCTTGAAACTGGACTTAGAGTAAGTGAACTGTGTGGGCTTGACTGCATTGACGTGGATTATCAGGACATGTCAGCAAATGTGTGGTCAGGAAAAGGAGACAAAGATCGTCGGGTTCTCTTCACAAAAAGAAGTAAAGATATTCTTGAAAAATGGTTGCGACATAGAACAACTAGGTCTAGGGAAAATGACAAAGCACTATTCCTTAACAGTCGAGGACATCGCCTAACTCAAAGAAATGTACAGAAAATGATGGATTCATTGGCTGATGACGCTGGAATTTTGAGAAGTCGATTAACCCCACACACATTGCGTCATAATTTTGCTACAGGTTTGCTTGAACGCGGAGCTGACATTGTGAGTATTCAGAGATTACTTGGTCATGCGGACATCAGTAGTACACGAGTTTATCTTGATATCACTGATCAAACTCTAAGGGAAGTTTATCGCAGAGCTCAAGAAACTGACCTGTTCGGTGACATTGAGTGATTAGTAAGATATCAAGAAGTGAATTCTCTAATCCAAGAGAACTCTTCAACAGTTTGTGCGTTTGCACCTTCTAACCAGCGCTTGTGAAATGCCTTCTTTCGCTTATCGGCAGTGCTTTTTGCACCTCTACTAGATTTTACGCCCCTCTTCATGATTTTGGAAGCGTCATCTCTTGCAGTTATGTGAGATGCTGCGGTAGAGGTTTTTGCGCGTTTGCGCAACTTATTGGATACTTTGGAATCAATTTGGTCTACAGCCAATACTAATCCTGGCTTTCGCTTTGCATCTAGAGCAGCGGCGGCTTCTGCAGCGGCTACTTTTGCTGCAGCCTCGGCTTCAGCCTCAGCTTTCTTCTTAGCCCGAGTTGCTGCAGCTTTCTTTGCGGCTGCCTTTCGCTTGGCTGCTTTTGCAGCAGCTTCTGCCTCTGCTTTCTTCTTAGCACGAGTTGCTGCGGCTTTTCTCGCGGTTGCTGCCTTCTTTGCTGCTGCTGCGGCTTCTGCCTCTGCTTTTGCTTTCGCAGCGGCATTTTTCTTCCGAGTTGCTGCGGCTTTCTTCGCTGCGGCGGCTTTCTTCGCTGCGGCTTCTGCTTCTGCCTTTGCTTTCGCAGCGGCATTTTTCTTCCGAGTTGCTGCGGCCTTCTTCGCGGTTGCTGCTTTCTTGGCCGCCGCTGCTGCTTCAGCCTCTGCTT